>NZ_JADPGO010000011.1:0-110891 GCF_015668165.1 Blautia sp. 1001283B150304_161114_C9
CGAGGTAGATAGGGCAGAGGTGGAAGTGCAGCAATGCATGGAGCTGACTGTTACTAATCGGGTGAGGGCTTGACCAAAAAAGCTGAGAGGCGAAGTCACGAAGTGACCACCGCGGAGTAGATCATTCACTCAGCAACGCAGGAAGTAATGAATCTCAGGGAAATGTCAGCATGTATGTAGTTTTGAGAGTATATAAAATATACTTTGTAGGGGATTGGTCAAATGGTATGATAGGGGTCTCCAAAACCTTTGGTGGGAGTTCGATTCTCTCATCCCCTGCTTCTAACGAGTCAGAAAGTCAGTGAAATCAAGGCTTTCTGGCTTTTTTGTTTTGTTAAAAATGGAAAGGAACCAGATAAGTACCTTTTTTCAACCATAAATGAGCAAATTTGAAAATTGAGAATAAAAAGACATTGACGATCCATCTTCGATTGCCTGTGTCTTTTTTTGTATAAAATAAAAAATTTTTGAAAGGAACTGCCCATATTTCAAGTCTAATAGTTATAAAAATGAAAAGGGGGTATAAAAATGGATGCTTTGGTAACAGCAGCTAAAAACGGAGATAAAGAAGCGTTTGTTCAATTGATCCGGATGAATAAGCAGAGCTTATATAAAGCAGCCTGGGTTTATCTTCGGAACGAGCAAGACATTGCAGATGCACTGCAAAATGCAATCCTGTCCTGTTATGAAAATATACAGGGGCTGAGAGAAGTGAAATATTTTAAGACTTGGCTGATTCGGATTCTGATAAACGAATGTAAAGACATTCTCCGTCAAAAGAACCGTGACACAGAACTGGAAAATTTTGAAGAAGGTATACATTGTGAAGACCTGGATCTTTGTGAATGGAAGCAATTGCTTTTATGTCTTGATGAAGAAAGTAGGAAAATTGTAGAACTCTATTATTTTGATGAATTTTCTGTAAAGGAAATAGGTGTTCTTCTTGAAATGAACAGCAATACCGTATCAACTAAACTTTCCAGGGCAAGAGCAAAATTAAAAAGGGTGATCAGGAGGTGATGGATATGAATGAAAAAGAAATCAGAAAAATTTTAAAAGAAGAAACTGAGATACCCGATAATATTGATAAAGCTATGGAAGATGTTCTGAAGGGAATTTTAGATTCTCCAGATGAGAGAATTGGTAACACGAATAATTTAGTCATAAAACCAGATGAAAGAAGAAAGAAAAGTTCAGGGAATAAGAAAAAAATAATTCGGATTCTTCTTCCGGTGGCTGCTGTATTAGGCATTAGCACCGGTGTACTTGCAACAAAACTTGGATGGCTTCATAAAGAACTGGAGCAGCAGGGTGTTACTGGACAGGAAACTGCCCAAATGATTGTTACAGAACCTGATTCAAATGCAGAAAATGTAGAAGATATGACTTCTTATCATATAACTCCTGAGGAGATGGATTGGAGACAGTCTATGCTTTCTATTACAGAAGCTTATTTTGATGGCAGTAGTTTAAGCTTTCTGGGCGAACCTTCAAACGAGGCGAGGAACTATATGATCAGTTGCAGGGACCATGCGACAGTGAATGGAGAAGATGCACTTGCATCTTTGAATAAGATAGACGGGGAAAATCTCTATTATGGGCATATTACCCTGTATGATGATGCATTGACAGAAAAAATATTAAAAGAAGATTCCAAGGTAGAGCTTTCCATGACCATTCAGGCATATCCGGATTATAACGGTAAGATTTATTACACCTGGAAAGATTATAAAGTTTACGAAAAAATTTTTAAAACTGGTTCTTTTACAGATTCAGAAGGAATGCTCTCTTATGCACTGCCTGCGGAGGATGTTTACAGAGGATATACGCCTCAGACTCTTACGTTAACCCTTCCATTAAATAATGAAGTACGGGATATCATAGAAAAATACAGGAAAGAAGGAAAGCTGCTAGCTGAAGATACTGGAGTAGAACCCACTTCGGATTCCTTGGATGAGAATACACAGGAAACAACAAGTTCAGAAAGTTCTTTAGATTCTACGGAAGTAAATGAGAAATATGATTCAGAAACAACAGTGTTACAGGTAAAGGAAAGTCATGTAACAGCTTCTTTGCCGGGAAAATCAGGAACGCTTACGATAGAGGCCGATATTATCGGAAGTACCTCCGATGTTTCGAAAGGAATCCTGGAAAAATGTAACGTATCAGAGGAAGAAATCCGCTCCTGGTTTGGTGGGAAAGATGGCTGGGAAAAATCTGTGACAGATGAAATGGTCTGGGAAAATAAAGAAAAAGGACTGCAGTTATTCGTTTCAGACGGAATGATACAGTGTGATGGATTAAGTGAAAAAGACCTGGGATCTTTAGGAAAAAGTACGGAAGATGAGGAATTAAATATTATAAATCAGCTGCTTTCCAGAGCTAATTTAACTGGAACTTCTGTAAGAAAATCAATCAGCGACATGGAAGTAGGATATGATTATTACGACACGGAAATTCTGCTGAATGGAGTATTGGTGGGTGGACTTTCCCAGCATTATTATCGGGGAAATACAGGTTTTGGCCCTGAACTTGAAGATTGCTATTTTAATATGCCGATTCCACTTCAAGTGAAAGAGGAAGAATCAGTTACTATGCTTCCTATGGAAGAAATTCTAAAATCAGTGGAACAATATGTAAAAGACGGGAAAATCGGTTTTTTTACAGAACAGAATGATACAGGGGAAACGGAATCAACCACGATTCCAGTTACAAAAATCTGTCTGGAATATTATATTGATGAAACTGCAGAGGGAATCGTTTACAGGCCTGTCTGGAGTTTCCGCTGCCCTTACCAGTGGAAAGATTCTCCGGACGAACAGGAATTATTTTACATAGATGGAGAAACTGGGGCATTGATTCGGGATGCGTTTGGCTGGTAGGTATAAAAAAGAACGGTGTTGTAATAACCGCGGATATCAAAGCATTTGCTAATATTCCGGTTTCCATTATTCTGGGAATTATTCTTGGAGCGAGTGTGGGCTATCTGCTGTATCTGTTTTTTGAGACTGCATATGCGAAGAAACATTATGTCAGAAACAGTATGAAAGTAATCATTGTTCTGGGATGTTCTTTTCTCCTGATTGCGATTGAAGGCTGGCTGCGGAAGTGATTCTTTTCGTTCTGGTGGGTGCTGCTGTGGATATCCGCTATACACTGGAAGCCGGACTTGCCGCAGTTGCTATGATTTTCGTTGCACTGATCTTCCGGTCTTTCGGCGTACTGCTCTGCACAGTGAAAACAAATCTATCTGCAAAAGAAAGGGCTTTTTGTGTTATTGCATACCTTCCGAAAGCAACGGTACAGGCAGCAATTGGCTCTGTTCCCTTTGCAGCAGGATTGCCGTGCGGAAAAATTGTACTTTCCGTAGCTGTTATGGCAATTATTATCACAGCTCCACTGGGGGCTTTTGGCATGGATCTTACTTATAAAAAAATTCTGACAAGAGAAAAATAAAGGTGCAGTTAACAGAGTGCAAGATAATATAAAATATACAAGGAATAGCTATTTGACAAATACAATAATCTTTGAGATTCACCATAATTAAAGTAAAGGATATACATATTAATAAAAAAGCTACTGCACAATCTGGAATATTTTTCCGGATGTATATGCAGTAGCTTTTACTTATATGGAGTAATATATCATGCAAAATTATTCTAAAGTAATATTCCACATGAAATAAGATAAATAGCAGAGTAAATACTTTAAGGTTATTAACATAATGCCTGCAGTTTATCAATGATCTCCTGGATTTCAGCACGTGAGAATCCGCCAAAGCTGCACAGAGAACGAAGCGGCATGGAATCAGTCATTGCTTCTACCATTTCCTCGGAGATGGCTTCTGCAGCAGATTCAGAAGCAGTTTCGCTTCCGCCGTTCATTGCAGAGAGATATTTAGATGTTAACTCTTTTGCAGTTTCTTTTGTTTTAGGATAGCGGAGCAGTTCTCCAAGTGTGGTATTCATGTGAACATGCATCGGAATCACCTGGCTGCTAGAGAGTTTGATGGTTTCAGAGAGACGGATATCTCTGGAAGATGCACCGACCAGGATCTCATATTTGCCGCTTGCTGCATACCAGTCATGTAATTCAGTATTGTACCATGCAAAGCTGCGCTTATCCAGTTTCATGGTAACTGTTTTGGTTTCACCAGAAGTAAGTTGAACTTTCTCAAAGCCTTTCAGTTCTTTTTCGGGACGGATTGCAGAGGAAGTCATATCTTTGACATAGAGCTGGACAACTTCTTTTCCTGCAACGCTGCCTGTATTTGTCACATCTACAGAAATAGAGATGGTATCTTTTTCTGTCGGAGTTGTGTTTGAAATCTGCAGATTGCTGTATGTAAATGTAGTATAGGAAAGTCCGTATCCAAATGGATAGGCAACTTCCATCTGCTTGGTATCATAATAACGATATCCTACAAACACACCTTCACGATATTCCACTTTATCGCCACCGCCGAAGTTCAGGTAGGATGGATTGTCAGCCAGTTTCACCGGGATTGTTTCAGCCAGTTTACCGCTTGGATTCACAATACCATAGAGGATATTTGCAACAGCAGCACCACCTGCCTGTCCGCCAAGGTAAGCTTCCAGAATACCTTTCACATCATTGATCCATGGCATTTCCACAGGAGAACCATTGTGAAGAACGACCACAGTATTTGGCTGAACTTCAAGGATCTCACCAATAAGACGGTTCTGGCATTCAGGCAGTCTCATATGAGAACGGTCATATCCTTCAGACTCAAAACTGTCCGGAAGTCCGGCGAAGATCACAACCTTATCAGCAGTTTTTGCGGCCTGAACTGCTTCAGCAGCCAGCTTTTCATCATATAAATCTTTATCAGCAGGAAATCCTTCTGCGTAAGTAACCTGTGCATCAGCAGGAACAGATTCCAGTGCATTGGTAATTTTAAAACAGTTAATATGAGAACTTCCGCCGCCCTGGAAACGAGGTTTTTTGGCAAAACCACCTATAAAAGCTACTTTTTCAGAGGCTTTCAGAGGCAGAATCTGGTCTGTGTTTTGCAGAAGAACCATAGATTCTTCTGCAATACGGCGTGCCTCTTCATGGTCTTTTTCCATAGTAAATTCCTGTGGTGTGCGGTGGTCGGCATATTTGTAAATAATATTCAGGATACGTTCTACAGCCTGATCCAGAACTTCTTCTTTCAGGGCTCCGTTCTTTACAGCTTCAATGATCAGAGCATCGTTTGTTCCGTTGGAACCTGGCATCTCCAGTTCCAGGCCGGATTCCAGACCTTTCACACGGTCATTGACAGCACCCCAGTCAGACATAACATATCCTTCAAATCCCCAGTCATTGCGGAGAACATCGGTAAGAAGCCATTTGTTCTCGGAAGCAAAAGTACCGTTAATCTGATTGTAGGAGCACATAAAGGTATATGGCTGAGCCTTTTTTACTGCAGTTTCAAATGCAGGAAAATAAATTTCGCGGAGTGTTCTTTCATCTGCTTCAGAAGAATTGCTCATGCGGTGATATTCCTGATTGTTAGCTGCAAAATGTTTGATGGAAGTTCCTACATGCTGGGACTGCACACCATTGATAAATGCAGCAGCAATTTCACCTGCAAGGTATGGATCTTCTGAATAGTATTCGAAGTTTCTTCCGCAGAGCGGAGAACGTTTAATATTGACAGCAGGTCCTAAAACAACAGATACGTCATTTGCCTGAGCTTCTCTGCCAATAGTCTCGCCCATGGATTCCATTAAGTTGCGGTCAAAAGAGCAGGCACTTAAAGCAGCAGGAGGGAAGCAGACAGCTTTGATACTGTCGTTCATTCCAAGATGATCGCCCTTGTCATCCTGCTTACGAAGCCCGTGAGGACCATCGCTTACCATTACCTCCGGGATTCCAAGTCTTTCCACGCTCTTCAGATGCCAGAAATCAAGACCTGAGCACATACCTGCTTTTTCTTCCAGAGTCATCTGGCTGATGATTTTTTTTAAATCACGATTCATAATAAATTCCTCCATAAGTTGAATATATGTTGAACAGATTGTTTGTGTTGCCTTTATCTGGACTATATCACCTGTAAATGATAAAATATAGTAAAATATTGCTATAAATAACAAAATATTGCTGTATATGTGAGAGGAATAAAGATGCAGGAGAAAAATAAGAAATATAACGAAAAAGAACAACAGATCGCAGAGAACCGAAGCAGGAATACTCTATTTGAGAGACGTGAGAATTTACAGAAACATGAATCTTATGCAAGTGAGCGTCGGCAGTATGATGCTATCAGGAATGGTCAGACAGACAGAATACAGTCCGTTTTTCAGATCACACCGGATGGAACTCCTGGAATCTTGTCCAGAAATGAACTGCGAAACAGTAAAAATATGTTTATCGCAGGAATTACGCTGTTTACCAGAGCTGCGATTGAAGGTGGCGTACCTGAAGAAACTGCTTATGCATTAAGCGACGGTTATATTCAGACAGTAGAAGAGTGCACCAGTAAATCTTCTATAGAAAAGTTATTACAAAAAGCAGCCCTGAGATTTGCCCAGGAAGTGCAAAAGTCCGGAATGAGACATTACAGCAGAGAAATTGAAGCGGCAGTAAAATATATTCATCTTCATCTGCATGCTTCTATCACACTGAAAGAAACTGCAGAGGCAGCAGGGATCAGTGCCAGTTATCTTTCCAGATCGTTTAAAAAAGAAACAGGAATGCTTTTTGTCGACTATATTCAGAAAGAACGGATAGAAGCTGCCTGTAATATGCTGACCTATTCAGATTATACAGCAGCACAGATCAGTGAATATCTCTGCTTTTCCACACAGAGCTATTTTATAAAAATTTTCAGAAAATACACAGGGACCACACCTGCGAAATATAAAAAATATAAAATTCAGGACTAATATTTTATGAAAGCACTAGAAAAATAGAAGTTGTATTAGCGGCAGTTAAGCTTTATACTTATAGCAATTCCATAAAATAATGCAATCAAGACAGTTCAGCAGAGTGCGAAGGACAAGGAAGATACCTGCAGGCGTGCTGACGCATGGCAAAGATATCTGACGCAGAACTTCACGCTATGATGGACTGGATTGTTTGCAGTAATTTATGGAATTGCTATAAGCTATCATCAGAATACAAAAGTGCAGAAATGAGATGCTGGCGTATATTATGCCGGACTCTTTTCTATAAAATTAAAGGAGTATTCCTATGCAGACGTCCAAAGATTTTTTACACATTTTTCTTGATATGGGTGACGCATTGTTAAACAGCGGTGCAGAGATTTTTCGGGTGGAGGATACGCTGAACCGAATGGGTTATGCCTGTGGTGCTGCGCAGATGAATGTTTTTGTGATCACATCCAGTATCGTTATTACCATGGAATTTCCGGGAGAAGGAGCGCGGACACAGACCCGACGGATCAGGGAGTGCGGAGGAAATGATTTTACCAAACTGGAGCAGTTGAATGACCTGAGCCGTCGTTTCTGTAATCATCCTGTTCCGGCAGCAGAGCTTCGGAAGGAATTTGATAAAATTAATATAAATAAAACAAAACCGCTATGGAAACTTCTTGGAAGCCTTCTGGCTGCATGCAGTTTTGCTTTTTTTTATGGTGGAAGTATTCCGGATGCTGTTGCAGCAGGGCTTGGGGCTGTTCTGATCTGGGGATTACAGCAATATCTTCGTCCGGTATGCATGAATGAAGTGACTTTTCAGTTTGTGGCGTCTTTTCTTACAGGCTGTGCAATCTGTGGATTAACCTTGCTGTACCCATTCCTTCGCATGGATAAGATTATGATCGGTGATATTATGCTTTTGATTCCGGGATTGATGTCGACAAATGCAATCCGGGATGTACTTATTGGCGATACACTCTCCGGAATCATCCGTCTGATCGCTGCTTTACTACTTGCTGCGGCACTGGCACTTGGATTTATGGGAGCAATTATTTTATTTGGGAGGTTTAGACTTTGACTGCAGCAATCATGATACAATTAATTACCGGAGCCATTGGCTCTGTGGGATTTGGAATTCTTTTTCATATAAAAAAGAAATATTTGCCTTTGGCAGCAGTTGGCGGTTTCCTTAGCTGGCTGGTATTCCTTCTGGGAAAAGAATTCTGGGGAAATGTTTTTCTTCCGACGCTGATGGCTGGCTTTGTTACAGATGTGTATGCAGAAATTCTTGCAAGAATCTGTAAAGAAACATCTACATCTTTTTTTGTTACTTCCGTAATCCCTCTGATTCCCGGAAGTACTCTTTATTATTGTATGAACAGCATTGTGGAAGGAAATACTGTTCGGGCATTGGAATATGGACGGGACACTTTTCTTTTTGCGTTTGGAATTGCGGCGGGAATGAGTATTGCGTGGTCGATTTGCTATTTTCTGAGAAGTGTGAGGAAAAAACAGAATTGACCTGGAAAGAAATTCCAGGTGAAATGACATACATCCGTTTTGTTCCGTAGATACAACCGGAAAAATGCGGTAGAACAGGTATTGAATAAATGAAAATAACAGTGTTATAATTCATAACAGAATATCGCACGAAGGAGAGCAGATATTACATCTTATATCAGGTGTAGTAGCTGCTCTTTTTGTGTTAATAAAGGGACGCTCAGAAAACAAGCACTCTTTCCAGGCGTCCCCCTTTAATACTTAATATTTAATTAACCATACACAAATATATTTTTTCAAAAGAAAATAAAAAAGGGCTTGACAAACAAAAATAAAGATTGTATAGTATTCCTATCAAATAAATATGAAAACAAGGAAAACAAAAATCCCATTAAAAATATCAGATAAGAAGGTGACAAGACATGAAACAAATCTTATGTTTCGGTGATTCCAATACATACGGTTTAATCCCGGGAACTACTAATCAGAGATACGGATGGGGTACCCGCTGGACCAGCATCCTGGATGACAAAGTAAGAACAAAAGGCTACAGAGTAATCGAAGAAGGACTCTGCGGAAGAACCACCGTATTCGATGATCCATTCCGTACAGAAAGAAGAGGAACAGAAATGCTTCCGGCAATCCTTGAGAGCCACAGACCAGTAGACACTATCGTTCTCATGCTTGGCACGAACGATTGTAAAAGCGTATACAGCGCAACCCCGGAAGTGATCGGACAGGGGATTGAACAGCTCCTTGATCAGATCAACACTGTAAACCCGGATGCCAAAATATTACTGGTATCTCCAATCTACCTTGGGGAGAGAATCTGGGAAGAGGATTTTGATCCGGAATTCGATAAGAATTCTATCGAAGTATCATGGAATCTGCCCCGGGTGTATGAGAAAATCGCCAGAAGAAGAAATATTTCTTATCTTCCGGCTTCAGAATTTGCCCGACCGGGAGAAGCTGATCAGGAGCATCTGGATGAACTGGGACATAGCAGACTTGCAGATGCAATTTATGAAAAGCTTGCAGGATGAAGCCTGAAATGTTATGATAGTTCACAGATGTGCAGATGTAACGCTTTAACTAAATCAAGTAAACTACCTGCTTTAACCGAAATAGCAGTGGATTGAAAAGTAATAAGCGGCACAGGCACACCAGAGCGTTCTTCAAATATGCTCTAAATCATAATAATAGAAGGAGAATAAAGTAACCATGGATTTTGAGTTTATCCGCGAGCAGACACCTCTTTATATTGAGGCAGCAAAGCTTACACTTCACATGGCGGTGATTGGTGTGCTGCTTGCCATTGTGGTTGGGCTTGTCTGTAGCATGATTAAGTATTTCAGGATTCCTGTACTTCGTCAGATAGTGGAATGTTACATTGAACTGTCCAGAAATACACCATTGTTGATCCAGTTGTTTTTTCTGTATTTCGGTCTTCCGAAAATAGGGATTGTCCTCAGCTCAGAACAGTGTGCGATCACAGGACTGACCTTTCTCGGAGGCAGTTATATGGCAGAAGCCTTCCGAAGCGGCCTGGACAATGTTCCACCGATTCAGATAGAATCCGCATTAAGCCTTGGAATGAGTAAGAGTCAGGTATTTACAAACATTATCCTGCCCCAGGCGGTATCCAATTCTATTCCGGCATTCTGTGCAAATGCGATCTTTCTTATTAAGGAAACCTCCGTATTCAGCGCAGTAGCACTTGCAGACCTGATGTTTGTGACAAAAGACCTGATCGGAATTTATTACAAAACAGATGAAGCCCTGTTTATGTTGGTAATCGCATATCTGATCATACTTTTACCAATCTCACTTATCTGTTCATTTGTAGAAAGGAGAGTCCGCTATGCAGAATATGGGGATTGAGGTTCTTTTTAAGGGAATCAACTCATTAAGACTCTGGCAGGGCTTGTGGGTAACAATAAGAATTGCACTGATTTCCATGGTATTTTCCATAATCCTTGGATTTCTTCTTGGGATGGTAATGAATATCCCAAATAAAATCATTAAGTTTATCTGCCGCATTTACCTTGAAATCGTAAGAATCATGCCGCAGCTGGTGCTTTTGTTCCTGGTATATTTCGGAGCGGCCAAGCATCTGGGGATGAACCTTTCCGGTGAGACAGCGGCGGTCATTGTATTTACATTCTGGGGAACTGCTGAAATGGGTGATCTGGTGCGAAGTGCGCTGATCTCCATTCCTAAACACCAGTATGACAGCGGATACGGTCTTGGATTAAACAAATGGCAGGTCTATCTTTATATTATTCTTCCACAGACTATAAGAAGACTTCTTCCATCCGCAGTGAATCTTCTTACCCGAATGATCAAGACCACATCGCTGGTAGCTCTTATCGGAGTTGTAGAGGTATTGAAAGTTGGAAAACAGATCATAGATGCATCACGTTATACAAATCCGACAGCGGCCCTCTGGGTATACGGTGCAGTATTCTTTATGTATTTTATCATATGTTTTCCCTTCTCCAGACTCTCCAGAGTACTGGAAAAGAAGTTTGCTGATTAATAGAGAAATGAGGATAAATGAATGGGACAGCCGATTTTAGAAGTAGAACATTTAAAGAAATCATATGTAAACAATGTTCCTATTCTGGATGATGTTTCCTTCTCCCTGCAAAAGGGAGAAGTGGTAGTGATCGTAGGACCTTCCGGATGTGGAAAAAGTACTTTTCTGCGATGTGTCAACAGACTGGAAGAGATTGACAGCGGCGTACTGAAGCTTAACGGTGTAAGCTATGAGAAAGAAAAAAAGAATATAAGCAAAGTCAGAGAGAAGATAGGAATGGTTTTCCAGAGCTATGATCTTTTCCCGAATATGACAATTTTAAATAATCTTCTTCTGGCACCGATGAAAGTGCAGAAGAGAAACAAAGAAGAAGTGAAAAAGGAAGCGGAGCAGCTTCTTGACCGGGTTGGTCTTCTGGATAAGAAAGATAATTATCCAAGACAGCTCTCCGGTGGTCAGAAACAGCGAGTTGCCATTGTACGTGCCATGCTGATGCATCCGGAGATCATGCTTCTGGATGAGATTACAGCAGCACTTGATCCTGAGATGGTAAGAGAAGTACTTCAGGTAGTACTGGAACTTGCAAAGACAGGAATGACCATGCTGATCGTCACTCATGAGATGGAATTTGCCCGTTCCGTAGCAGACAGAGTGATTTTTATGGATAAGGGAAATATTGTAGAAGAGAACACTCCGGAACAGTTCTTTGATGATCCGAAGACTGACAGGGCAAAACAGTTCCTGAACAGTTTCCATTATGAAACAGTGAAAAAATAGAATAGAGGAAAACAGAATATTGTATAAATCCTAAAATGGGTGATAATAACCATGAAATAGCAGGATATTACGAGAGCTGGTTATAAAAATTATAATAAAATTAAAATTTTTTAAAACATGGAGGAAAAGAACATGAAGAAAAAAATATTAGCAGTTTTATTAGCAACAGGTGTGGCAGCAACAACACTTCTTGGCGGAAGTATTCTTGTAAGTGCGGCAGATGACGGAGGAAACACTGCACAGGCCCGTACTCTGGATGAGATCAAAGAAGACGGCAAGATTAAGATCGGTGTATTCAGTGACAAGAACCCATTTGGATATGTAGACGAAAACGGTGATGTTCAGGGCTATGATGTTTACTTTGGAAAGAGACTTGCAAAAGACCTCCTCGGAAGTGAAGATGATGTAGAATTTACTTATGTAGAAGCAGCAAGCCGTGTAGAATACCTGCAGTCTGCAAAAGTTGATGTGATCCTTGCAAACTTCACAGTAACAGATGAAAGAGCAGAGAAAGTAGACTTCGCACTTCCATACATGAAAGTAGCTCTTGGTGTTGTTTCTCCTGATGATGCGCTGATCACAGATGTAAAAGATCTGGAAGGTAAGAAGCTGATCGTTGTAAAAGGAACTACAGCAGAAACATATTTCACAGAAAACTATCCGGACATTGAACTTGTAAAATTTGATGAATATCAGGAAGCATATGATGCACTTCTGGATGGAAGAGGAGATGCATTCTCCACAGATAACACAGAGGTTCTTGCATGGGCTCAGCAGAATGAAGGTTTCTCTGTAGGAATCGAATCCCTTGGTGATATCGATACAATTGCACCGGCAGTACAGAAAGGTAATACAGATCTTCTCAATGCAATCAATGACGAAATCAAATCTCTTGCAGACGAACAGTTCTTCCACAAAGACTTTGAAGAAACTCTGAAACCTGTTTATGGCGACAACATTGATCCGGAAGATCTGGTAGTTGAAGGTGGAGTTGTAGACAGTGAAGAAACAACAGAAGATGCTGACAAAGAAGATGCAGCAGACACAGATGAAGCATCTGATGATACAAAAGACGCAGAAACAACAGAAGAGCCAGAAGAAACTGAAGCAGCAGAAGACGCTGAATAATTATTTGTAAAAACGAACCGTAACTGTAAAAATGCAGGACGGTTACAAAATCACATAACGTAACATAAATTGATATTCTCATAAGTATTGATTTATAAACAAAAGGAGAGGTACTCTGAAGGATAAAGATCCTGCTGAGTGCCTCTCCTTTTTGGGTAGAGTTAACTTTTGCTTCAATTATGAAAATCTTGCATACGGGGAACGGGATCAGGAATGTTCAATCAGCTCATTTAAGGAATGGAACGAATATCCCATATCTTCCCACTTGTTCAAGAGTTCATCCAGAATCTGCGCGTTAGTAGAAGATGTGCTATGCAGCAGAACAATAGCACCGGGATGAATTCGTCTGGTCAGCTTTTCGATAGCCTCCTGCGGATCTGGCTGATTATCCTGATACCAGTCCACATAAGCAAGACTCCAGAAGAAGGTATAATATCCCATTTCTTTGGCCATAGACAGATTCAGGGTACTGTAAATTCCCTGCGGCGGCCGGTAGAATTTGGTCATTTCCTTACCGGTAATTTCTTTATAAATATCTTCTACACCAGACAGTTCTTTTTGAAAAGATTCCTGCGTGGAAATCTTTGACATATCAGGATGTGTCATCGTATGGTTTCCAACAATATGTCCTTCGGCTTCCATCCTTTTTATCAGCTCCTGATTTTCAGAAATAAAATTTCCCACCACAAAAAATGTAGCAGGTGCCTGATGTTTTTTCAGTGCATCCAAAATAGCAGGAGTATTTCCATTTTCAAAGCCTGCGTCAAAGGTGAGATAGATTTTCTTTTCTTCGGTATCTTCAGCAAAAAAGGCATTGTACTGAGCCAGTTCTTCTATCGTTGCATTTCCAACAGGACGTTTGCCTTCTTCCTGAAAACTGAGTCCCCAGTTGGAACTTTGGGCAGAAGCAGCAGTCTGTCTGGCAGTGTTGTGCGATACGATTTTTCCTATAGAGGAACCTATAAATGCACAAGCACAGAAAAGAAGAAAAATCTTGGTAAATCTGGAAGAGAAAATCCGAGTGGAAGATATGTATTTGAGATGCATAGAGAGTATTAACCTCAGAACGGAATGATATTAGTTTAATATATGAGAAAGAGGGGAACTATAGAAGCTGAATGACAAATAAAAGAGCCACAGATTTATATTTCATCGTGGCTCCTGTTAAAATTCTGTATCCAAGGGATGATACCTCACTTTCTGTAAAATAAATTATGAAATTGTATGAATTTGAATTATGAAATTAACGGTTCAACTTACTGTCCCATTGGTCTGTACCTTCCTTTTATAGTTTCATAGGGTAAATCGTTAAGTTTTCATTGGACTGTACCTTCTTCATGTAAATGAACGGTTACGTTTTATAATAGGGTAAATCGTTAACGTTTCATTGGACTGTACCTTCCTTATTTTGATTGAATGTCACTTTAAAAATAAGGTAAATCATTAAATTTCCATTGGACCGTACCTTCTTTAGAATGTTTAACTGTTACGTTCAAAATAAGATAAATCGTTAGGTTTCCATTGGACTGTACCTTCCTTGTTTGATAGGAACTACTTATAAAACTTAGTTGGATTTAAAAGCTTAAGTTCTTGGTGGTCCGTACCTGCCTTTCTTATAAGTCATGAATTTGAAACTTTGCTATTCTGGTGGTCTGTACCTCGCTTTCTTAAATTATGAAGAAAAGATTATGTTTTCGGTGGTCTCACTCCTTTACTTTTTTGTTTTTCGTAATCCCTTTTGTTTTATGAACTTAATATAACAGATAAAGAATGAAATGTCAAGAATAAAAATAGAAAATTTACAAAAATATTTAAAAGATAATATTAAAATTATTTGTATTGATAAAATATTCTGAAAATAATAATGAATATAGACAATGCATAGCCGGAAGCATATTGGGTAAAAATATGGTTGTAAAGATATACAAGTCAAATTACGTTACTGTTCACGCCGTTCTCAGTGACGTATTTTGACTTGAGGTTTAACTGTAACTGTGAAAATATGGAACAGTTACCGGTTTATTAAAATGATCAGGAGGTTCTAATATGTTACGTTATCTGCCTGTAAGAAGGGTTCATGCAAGACAGGTACTTGATTCCAGAGGAAATCCTACAGTGGAAGTAGAAGTAACAGTAGGAGAAGGTGTGATCGGGATAAATGGATATACGGGAAGGGCAATCGTCCCTTCGGGAGCTTCCACAGGAAAGTTCGAGGCAGTGGAGCTTCGTGACGGAGAAAAAGGCTGCTACACCGGACTTGGTGTCCGCAAAGCAGTGGAGAATGTAAATACAAAGCTGGCAGAAGCAATTCTTGGAGAAAATGCTCTGGATCAGTCCTATATTGATAAAAAAATCATAGAAACAGACGGCACAGACAATAAAAGTAATGTAGGGGCAAATGCGGCACTGGGAGTATCCCTGGCAGTAGCAAGGGCGGCAGCAGCAGCTCTTCGTGTTCCTTTATATCAGTATCTTGGCGGCTGCCATACCAGACAGATGCCTGTACCGATGATGAATATCTTAAATGGGGGACGTCACGCTGACAATACGGTGGATTTACAGGAATTCATGATCATGCCGACGGGAGCGGAAAATATGGAGCAGGCGATCCGAATGTGTGCGGAAGTATACCAGTTTCTCAGAATTATCCTGAAACAAAAAGGTCTGTCAACTGCAGTCGGGGATGAGGGAGGTTTTGCACCGGATCTTTCCGATTCAGAAAGCGTCCTGGAAGTGATTCTGGAAGCAGTAAAAAAGGCAGGGTATGAACCCGGAAAGGATATCAGCATTGCAATTGATGCTGCGGCAAGTGAACTGTACGATGAAGAAAGAGGCGTTTATGTTTTCCCCGGAGAAGGAAAAATGAAAGGGGAAGAAGTTCTCAGGGATTCCGGCGAGATGATAGAATATTATGAAAAACTTGCAGAGAAGTTCCCGATTGTTTCCATTGAAGATGGACTTGAGGAAGATGACTGGGAAGGCTGGAAACAGATGACAAAAAGACTGGGAGATAAAATACAGCTCGTAGGTGATGATCTGTTTGTCACGAATATCAAACGTCTTGCATGTGGTATCAAACTGGGAGCGGCAAATGCCATTCTGATAAAATTAAACCAGATAGGAACACTTTCAGAAGCATTGGATGCAGTGGAAATGGCACAGAAAGCGGGATACAGGGCAGTAATTTCTCACAGATCAGGAGAATCGGAAGATTCATTTATCGCAGATCTGGCAGTTGCCACAGGTGCCGGCCAGATTAAGACAGGTGCACCCTGCCGTTCGGACCGAAATGCCAAATATAACCAGCTTCTTCGTATCCATGAGGCCTTGGGAGAACTGGCAGTGTATGAAAATCCTTTTAAAGAAAATGAAAAAAATTGTTAAGAAACCTGACAAAAACTCTGAATTGTGGTTGAAATCCCCATCCGGCTATGTTACAATGAAACTCAGTTGATTAGGAGGTGTAACGAAGTGCAGATTATTAAGATCATTCTGAGTGTCATTTTCATAATAGATTGCATCGCTCTTACAGTAGTAGTTCTTATGCAGGAAGGTAAGCAGCAGGGACTTGGTGCTATCGCCGGAGCAGCAGAAACATACTGGGGTAAGAACAAAGGTCGTTCCATGGAGGGCGGACTTGTTAAGGCAACCACTATTATGGGAATTTTATTTTTTGTAATTTCTGTAGCATTAAATATGCTTGGTTAATCAGAAAAGAAATTTGAAACACTCTTGTTATGTGCAAGAGTGTTTTTTGTGTCATAAAGAGCTGAATCAGATAAAAGTCCTCTGCGGAGGCTGTGAGGAGTAATATGAGTAAAAAAGATATGGACAGAAGAAAAAAGTTTATCCTGGAACTGATGGGAGATCCTATTTATCAGCCAATGAGACTCCGCGAGATTTCTTCTCTTCTGAGACTTTCAAAAGAAGAGAAAAGAGAGCTGTATGATGTTCTGGACGAACTTTGCGAGGAAGGAAAGGTATCTGTAGACCGCAAGGGCAGATATGAAAAGGTCAAAGGAAAATGGAAAAAGAAAAAAGATGACCGTTATTACGATGACCGAAGAGAAGAATACGGATCAGAGTATGGCAGAAAGAAGAAAGATAAAAATAAAAAAGATAAAAATAAAAAAGAGCAGCCGGAGGGAATCCAGGCTGAGGGAACATTCATCGGACATCCCAAAGGTTTCGGCTTCGTAGAAATCGAAGGACAGGATGAGGATATCTTTATTCCTGAAAGTGATACAGGAACAGCCATGCATCAGGATAAAGTAAGGATCATCATCAGAGATGACAAAAAAGAGGGAAAACGCCAGGAAGGTGTAGTTGTGAAGGTTCTGGAACGTGGTATGCCTGAAATTGTAGGAACTTACCAGTTAAATCGGGATTTCGGTTTTGTGATCAGTGATAATCCGAAATTTTCCAAAGATATCTTCATTCCGAGAAAAGAAGCAGCAGGAATTAAAAATGGTGATAAAGTAATCGCGGTGATCACAGATTACGGCTCCGGAAATAAGAATCCTGAAGGAAAAATTAAGGAGAATCTGGGAAATATCCGAACACCGGGTACAGATATCCTGGCAATCGTCAAGAGCTTCGGAATCCCAAGTGAATTTCCTGAGAAAGTAATGAAGCAGGCTCAGCGTGTTCCGGATCATGTGCTGGATGCAGACAGAGATGGAAGACTGGATCTGAGACATCTGCAGACAGTCACTATTGACGGCGAAGATGCCAAAGACCTGGATGATGCGATTTCCCTGACAAAAGAGGGGGACATCTACCATCTGGGAGTCCATATCGCAGATGTAAGCAACTATGTACAGTACAACAGTGCTTTGGACAGGGAAGCACTGAAACGTGGAACCAGTGTTTATCTGGCAGACCGCGTTGTGCCAATGCTGCCGGAACGTCTTTCAAATGGAATCTGTTCCCTGAATCAGGGAGAAGACAGACTGGCATTGAGCTGCCTGATGGACATTAATGAAAAGGGGAAGGTAGTTTCCCACCAGATCGCAGAAACAGTGATTAACGTAAATGAGAGAATGTGCTATACTGATGTAAAGAACATTCTTGAGGACACAGACGAAGAAGCAAAGAAACGGTATGATGCACTTATCCCGATGTTCTTTATGATGAAAGAACTGTCCGGAATCTTACGAAACAGCCGCCATCACAGAGGTTCCATTGACTTTGATTTCCCGGAGAGCAAGATTATTCTCAATGCAGCAGGAAAAGCAATCGATGTTAAGCCATATGAAGCAAATGTGGCAACCAAAATCATTGAAGATTTCATGCTGATGGCAAATGAGACTGTGGCACAGGAATACTGCACAGAAGAGATTCCGTTTGTATACAGAACCCATGATAACCCGGATCCGGAGAAAGTGGAGAGTCTTCTGACATTACTTCACAATCAGGGTGTGAAGATTCAGAAAGCAAAAGAAGAAATCACGCCAAAAGAAATCCAGCAGATCATCGAAAGTATCGAAGGGCTTCCGAATGAAGCAATGATCAGTCGTCTGGTGCTGCGTTCCATGAAACAGGCGAAATATACAACAGAATGCAGCGGTCACTTTGGACTGGCAGCAAAATATTACTGCCATTTCACATCTCCGATCAGAAGATATCCTGATCTGCAGATCCACAGGATCATTAAGGATAACTTACGAGGCAGACTGATGCGTGAAGGCAGAACCGAACACTATGCTGAAATCCTTGATGAAGTTGCGAGGCAGTCCAGTGTATGCGAACGCCGCGCAGATGAGGCAGAGCGTGAATCAGACAAGCTGAAGAAAGCAGAATACATGTCCTACCATCTGGGAGAAGAGTTCGAGGGAATTATCTCAGGTGTTACCGGATGGGGGCTTTATGTGGAACTTCCGAATACTGTAGAGGGACTGGTTCATGTCAACACGCTGCGTGATGACTACTATGTTTTTGACCAGGAGAGCTATGAACTTCGCGGTGAGATGACAAAGAAAGTGTACAAGCTGGGAGATAAGGTTCGTGTCCGCGTGGCAGATGCAGATAAGATGCTCAAGACTGTAGACTTTGAGCTGGTTTCTGATATCCGGGACGATGAAGAAGAGAATTAAATAAAAATGTATGGATACACTTCTGGTATTTGATGATGAAGAAGAGAGTTAAATAAAAATGGCTTGGAGGATATTATGGCAAAGAAAAAAGGAATGAAGCTGATTGCCAATAATAAAAAGGCATTTCATGATTATTTTATAGAAGATACTTATGAAGCCGGCATTGCCCTTGCAGGAACAGAGGTAAAATCCCTGCGCATGGGTAAGTGTAGTATTAAGGAATCCTTTATACGTGTGGAAAACGGAGAGGTTTACATCTACGGAATGCATATCAGCCCTTATGAAAAAGGAAATATTTTCAACAAAGACCCGCTGAGAATCCGTAAGCTTCTGCTTCACAGATATGAGATCAATAAGATTGAAGCAAAGCTCAAAGAAAAAGGGTTAACTTTAGTACCTCTGAAAGTTTACTTCAAAGATAGCCTGGTAAAGATAGAAATCGGTATGGCCCGAGGCAAGAAACTCTACGATAAGAGACAGGATATTGCAAAGAAAGACCAGAGAAGAGAAGCAGAGCGTGACTTTAAGGTTAAGAATCTATATTGATAATGCAGTTTTGCTTTCAGAAAAAATGGAAAACTATGATATCTGTCTGAATATGTCGGTTTTATCATAGGAAGGATGTGTGGAACTTCTGATGAAGCTTGCAGAATAAAAATATGTTAAATATGATCCGAAAGAGATAAGAAAGGACTGCCAGAGTAACATGGCAGTCCTTTCTGGTGAGTATCTGCTGATTACAGTGCGTGTTTCCTTGTGTGCAATAATATGATATCAGGGTCAGATACTTTTTAATCCTGACATCATAATATGAAGTAGGAAAAATGTGATTTTTTCATAAGAATGCGTCTGCAGACAGAGACTTTAAAAATCTGAAAGTCTTAAAATTGTATGAAATCGGCAGAGGCTTAGTTGACAAGTTTTCGATACTCTGCAATAATAGGAAATTGAAAAAATGACATTGTTAAAAAGAAAAAAGATATTCCATATAGCAGGAGGGAATATATTATGAAGAAACGTTATTTAATACTGGCAGGTCTTCTGGTAATGACAGTGGCAGCTGCCGGATGTGGTAAGAAAAAGACAACAGAGACAGCACCTGTAGAGGTAACAGCTACCCCGACTCCTGAGGTAACCAAGGCAGTCGATATGGTGGATATGCAGCAGACAGCAGATGAAGACATAAAGAATGTAATGGGGGAGAAAACTTCCACAGCATCTAAGATTGTGTTTGTAAATAATACAGGGGATGACATCCAGTCACTCTATATCCGCACTCATGTGGATGAAGACAGTGAGGATTATGATGCAGACGAGGATGGAGGATGGGGAGATGATCTCATCAATGGAATGTTTACCCTGACAGATAAGGACAAGGCACTATATTATATGCAGACTGCAAATACACAGACATCAGGTACACAGACATCAGATACACAGACAACATCCAACAAGAGTACAGCTTCCTATGATATCCGTATTGCATATGCTGATGAGGACAAGAATGAATGCTTTTTCCGCGATATTCCGCTTGGAACAATTTCGCAGATTACGTTATGTATGGATGGCACAGATGATGATGCGATCCCATATGCAAAATATCTGACAGGTACATCAACAAAAGAAGTATCCACGCTTGATGCGGTAAAGGAACGTCTTGGCATTACAGATGACAGTAAGTCAGAATCAGATTCCACAGACGACAGTGATAAGAATTCTACAGATAATTCTGATTCAGCAGATAATAATAACAGCGGTGACCAGAATACAGATGACAATGGAAATGGAAATGGCAGTAATAATGGTTCTGATGATGGAAATGGTGGAAGCACAGATAATGGAAATGGTGGAAACGGCGGTGGTGGAAACACAGATCAGGATAACAATGGCGGCGATATGATTTCCACAGCAGAACAGTATATCGGTCAGTCTCTGGATGCACTGGAAGGCGCATGCGGTTCTCCACAGGGCAGCAGCTATGAGGATGATCCTGAGACAGGTAAAACAGGATTCCATTATTACAGCAATTTCACAGTTTCTACAACAGTTGATGAAAATGGTAATGAAATTGTTGCCGGAATATGGTAGAATAGAACTACGAATGTAACAGAGGAGGTATTCCGATCCTCTGTTACCTGCGATAAAATTAATTTCAGGAGACAGTTACTATGAAACGTGTATTATTAAAATTAAGCGGTGAAGCCCTTGCCGGTGAGAAGAAGACCGGATTTGACGAGGCGACTGTTATTGAAGTTGCAAAGCAGATCAGGACAATTGCTGAGGAAGGACTGGAAATCGGCATCGTGATCGGCGGAGGTAATTTCTGGAGAGGACGCACCAGTGAGACTATCGACAGGAATAAGGCTGATCAGATTGGTATGCTTGCAACAGTTATGAACTGTATTTATGTATCTGATATCTGCAGATACCTTGGATTAAAGACAGAAATCTTTACACCATTTGTATGCGGTGCATTTACAAGCCTTTACTCTAAGGATGCAGTGGAAGCAAGCTTTGCACAGGGCAAGATCGTATTTTTTGCAGGCGGTACAGGACATCCTTACTTCTCCACAGATACAGCCACTGTACTTCGCGCAGTAGAGATCGAAGCAGAAGCAATCCTTCTTGCAAAAGCTGTTGACGGAATTTATGACAGTGATCCGAAGACAAACCCGAATGCAGTAAAATATGATGAAATTTCCATTGAAGAAGTAGTTGCAAAGAAACTGGCAGCTATGGATCTGACAGCATCGATCATGTGTATGGAACAGAAGATGCCGATGCTGGTATTTGCACTGGATGAAAAAGACAGCATCATCAATGCAGTACATGGCAAATTTGTCGGAACTAAGGTTACTGTATAAGTAAGGCTTATAAGTCAGTTTACAGAGAAAGTGTAATATAAAAACTATAAAAAGAGGGAGACGAACCTAATGGATGAGAGAATTCAGAAATATGAAGAGAAGATGAAAAAGACACTGGCAAGCCTTGAGAGCGAACTGGTTACAATTCGTGCAGGACGTGCGAACCCGCATATCCTTGACAAACTCGCCGTAGATTATTACGGAGCTCCGACACCTCTTCAGCAGGTGGCAAATATCACTGTCCCGGAAGCTCGTATGATCCAGATCCAGCCATGGGAAAGCAGCCTGATCAAAGGAATTGAGAAAGCAATCCTTACCTCTGACCTTGGATTAAATCCAAGCAACGATGGTAAAGTAATCCGCCTTGTATTCCCGGAACTTACAGAGGAACGCCGTAAGGAACTGGTTAAAGATGTCAAGAAAAAAGGCGAAGCAGCCAAAGTAGCAGTCCGCAACATTCGTCGTGATGCAAATGATGCATTTAAGAAACTTGCAAAACAGGATGTATCTGAGGATGAGATCAAAGAACTTGAGGAGAAAATCCAGAAGAGCACAGATAAATATATCAAAGAAGTTGATGCGGCAGTGGATGCAAAGAGCAAAGAAATCATGACCGTATAAGGGAAACGAAAAGGAGAGCTCCATGAATGCGGGCTCTCTTTTTATCTGAATGAGATAATGGACCGGAAACTGTGGTTCATTATGATGAGACAGTAAGGTTAAAGGAATAACAGGATAAGAAAAGGAAACAAGAGTATGAATGTACCAAATCATATTGCCATTATTCTGGATGGTAATGGACGCTGGGCGAAGGCAAAGGGAATGCCCAGAAGCTACGGACATGTGCAGGGCTGTGCAAATCTGGAAACAGTCTGTGACTATATGAAGGAGCTGGGAGTCAAATATGTGACTGTATATGCTTTTTCCACAGAGAACTGGAAACGTTCCAAAGATGAGGTGGACGGTCTGATGAAACTGTTCCGAAGTTATCTGAAAAAATGTATTAAACTGGCAGATAAGAACAAAATGCGTGTCCGGGTGATCGGAGAGGTTTCGGCATTTGATCAGGATATTCAGGAAAGTATTGCACGTCTGGAACAATATTCTCAGAAATATGATGAAATCTATTTCCAAATCGCATTGAACTACGGCAGCAGAGATGAGATCATAAGAGGTATCCGCAAACTTGCTCAGGATGCTGCAGATGGAAAAGTAAAGCCGGAAGAAATTGATGAGCATGTTTTTGACAATTACCTGGATACGGCAGGAATCCCTGATCCGGATCTGATGATCCGCACAAGCGGTGAATTGAGACTTTCCAATTTTCTGTTATGGCAGATGGCTTATACAGAATTTTATTTCACAGATGTGGCATGGCCGGATTTTAATAAAGCAGAGCTGATTAAGGCTATTGAGAAATATAATCAGAGAGACAGAAGATACGGCGGAGTTAAGGAGGAGTAAAGAATGTTTAAGACAAGACTCTTAAGCGGAATCCTGCTTGTGATTATTGCGCTTGCCACTATTATCAGCGGTGATTATGTGCTGTTTTTCACACTTCTTGCGGTTTCTCTCATTGGAATGAGAGAATTGTACAGAGCAATGAAGGTGCAGGATGAGAAGATAAATCTGCTGGCAGCAGCAGGCTATTTAGGCGTAGTATTATATTATCTGGCAGTACTGCTTGATTTTGAGAGGTATGGAGTGCTGGCAATCATTTTCGGACTTGTGCTGCTCATGTTTGTATACGTGTTCACTTATCCAACCTATGAGGCAGGGCAGGTAATGCCTGCACTGTTTGGTATTGTGTATGTGGCAGTTATGTTGTCGTTTATTTATCTTACCAGAGAGCTTCCCGGTGGAAAGTTCCACGTATGGCTGATCTTTCTGTGCTCATGGGGATGTGATACCTGCGCATATTGTGTGGGAATGCTGATCGGTAAACATAAAATGGCACCTGTCCTCAGCCCTAAGAAATCTGTGGAGGGAGCTGTGGGTGGTGTGGCAGGAGCTGCACTTCTTGGTGTGATCTATGCAGCAGCCACTCAGGGACCGATGCTGGAATATGCTGTGATCTGTGCAATCGGAGCGTTGATTTCCATGGTAGGCGATCTGGCTGCATCTGCGATCAAGAGAAATCAGGGGATTAAAGATTATGGAAAATTAATTCCGGGACATGGAGGAATCCTTGACAGATTTGACAGTGTGATTTTCACAGCACCGGTTATTTATTTCCTCTCTCTTGTGATGATTGAGATCTAGAG
Source organism: Blautia sp. 1001283B150304_161114_C9 (assembly GCF_015668165.1). Taxonomy (NCBI): domain Bacteria; kingdom Bacillati; phylum Bacillota; class Clostridia; order Lachnospirales; family Lachnospiraceae; genus Blautia; species Blautia sp. 1001283B150304_161114_C9. The sequence continues at coordinate 24,055 of NZ_JADPGO010000011.1, forward strand.
CGTGTCTGAAAAATCATTCCCACAAATTGTGACGCACATCTTGCAGAAAGCCTTTTTCAGACGCGCTCTAACGGAGCATATATTCTTCTGATATACATGTTTACAGTATTTTCTGATATGAGAACTGTCAGGTCAGAAGTAATTTTATAAAATTGTTGTATAAGTATTGAAATGAGGTACAATATGAAAAAAGTAGCAGTCTTAGGTTCTACAGGTTCGATCGGAACACAGACACTGGATGTGGTACGTGCAAATGATGACCTGGAAGTAGTTGGGCTTGCAGCAGGCAGCAATGTAGAAATGCTGGAGAAGCAGATACGTGAATTTCATCCCAGACTTGTTGCAGTCTGGAAAGAAGAGGCAGCCAGAGATCTGGCAGTACGTGTGCAGGATCTGGATGTAAAAATCGTAAGCCAGATGGGTGGTCTTATCGAACTTGCCAGAATGGAGGAATCAGACATTCTGGTGACCGCTATCGTAGGAATGATAGGAATCAGACCAACTATGGAAGCAATCCTTGCAGGTAAGGATATTGCTCTGGCAAATAAGGAAACACTGGTAACAGCCGGACATCTGATCATGCCGCTGGCAAAGCAGTTCGGTGTGCAGATCCTGCCTGTAGACAGCGAGCACAGTGCTATTTTCCAGGCACTTCATGGAGAGAAAAGAGAGCAGATACATAAACTGCTCATCACTGCATCCGGCGGTCCTTTCCGCGGAAAGAAAACAGCAGATCTGGAGAAGGTGACTCTGGAGGATACGCTGAAGCATCCGAACTGGGTAATGGGACAGAAGATTACAGTGGATTCTGCAACTCTGGTAAATAAAGGTCTGGAAGTTATGGAAGCCAGATGGCTTTTTGATGTAGATCTGGATCATATTCAGGTTGTGGTTCAGCCGCAGAGTATTATCCACTCTATGGTGGAATTCGAGGACGGTGCAGTGATGGCACAGCTTGGAACACCGGATATGAGACTTCCGATACAGTATGCATTATGCTACCCGGACAGAAGATTTTTAAAAGGCGACAGACTGGATTTTCATATGTTGAAGCAGATCACCTTTGAGGAGCCGGACAGGAAAACTTTTAAAGGTCTTCCAATGGCGGTGGAAGCGGCAAGGGCAGGCGGCAGTATGCCAACCGTTTTTAATGCTGCAAATGAGCTGGCAGTCCGCAAATTCCTTCAGAAAAAAATCAGCTTTCTGGATATTTACGAGATTATCGGGCAGTCTATGAGCAGACATACAGCAGTAAAGGATCCGGACCTGGATCAGATTCTGGAGATTGAGAAAGAAACTTATCGTTGGATTGAAAGCAGGTGGTAGATTGAAAATTATTATTGCAATTGTCATATTCAGTGCAATCATTCTCTTTCATGAGCTGGGACATTTTCTTTTTGCAAAGCTGAATAAGATCGTGGTCACAGAATTCTCTCTGGGAATGGGACCAAGACTTTTCAGTTTTGAGAAAGGAGATACCAGATATTCACTGAAACTTCTTCCTATCGGTGGCTCCTGTGCCATGCTGGGGGAGGATACGGACATAGAGAATGAACCGGGAACTTTTAACAGTGCGTCTGTGTGGGGCAGGATTTCCGTAGTTGCCGCAGGACCGGTATTTAACTTTATCATGGCATTTGTATTGTCTGTGATCATTGTAGGTGCTGTAGGATATGAACCATCCAGAGTTCTTTCCGTAAAGGAAGGTTCTGCGGCTGAGGCTGCAGGACTGAAAGAGGGAGATATTATTACCGGTTATCAGGGATATCACATTGATCTGGGAAAAGATCTCTATGTATATTCCTATCTGAACCAGCTGAAAGAGGGAGATACCATTAACCTGACTGTTAAGCGTGACGGAAAGAAGATGGATATTTCCTATAAGTCGGATACAAATGTGAGATACCTTCTGGGCTGCAATTTCAACGGGGATGATACTTCTGCCATGACAGTAGAATCTGTAATGGATGGAATGCCGTTGCAGGAAGCAGGGATTCGGCAGGGAGATGTGATCACATCCATTAATGGAGTGAAGATTACAAATGCAGCAGATTACCAGAAATATATTCAGGAGAATCCGCTGACAGAAAAGTCTGTAAGGCTTACCTATTCCAGGGACGGACAGGAATATGATATTACGGTTACACCAAAAGAATACCGTACGGCAGAATCAGGATTTACCTACAATATGTATTCTGAAAAAGCAAAAGGGCTGAATGTAGTCAAATATGGTGCCGTAGAAGTAAAATATATGGTACGTACAACGATTCTCAGCCTGAAAGAGCTGGTCAGCGGAAAGCTTGGAATGAAAGATCTGAGTGGTCCGGTCGGAGTTGTGGATGCAATCGGAACTACGTATGAGGAAAGCAAAAGCGAAGGAACCATGATCCTGTGGATGAATATGCTTAATATGGCAGTTCTGCTCTCTGCAAACCTTGGAGTTATGAACCTCCTTCCGTTTCCGGCACTGGACGGTGGACGGCTGGTATTTCTTGTCATAGAGGCAATCCGCAGAAAACCGATTAACAGACAGGTGGAGGGCGGCATCCATTTCGCAGGGCTGATGCTGTTGATGGCGTTGATGGTATTTGTCATGTACAATGATATTGTCAAACTGATCTGAGATAAATGATAGACAGAATATTTTTATAGATAGTTAGCTCGGGCAGAGCGTGAAAAAAGTGAATAATGTAAAAATATTTGCAAAAAAGACAGATTTTTAAAAAAGAGAAATCTGTCTTTTTTGTAGAATTGTTATAGTTGACGGATGAACGTAGCCCAAATTCATTCCAGATTGCCTGCGGCAATGGAATTTTGGCTTGTATGTCTCGGGATTTTGGCATATTCATGCCAAAACACCTCGCGGGATAGTGGTGTGTGAACAGTAACGTCGGATTCTTTTATAATAAAGGTAAAGAATTTTTGACATTGCGAAAAATTATAGTTTGTTATATACTGATTTTTTGGCAGTGTTGAGAATGTGACATCTGTCTGAGTTTGTCTGGAGGAGAGAAAAAAGTTATGCCTATTGGAATAATTATCAATGCATTGTCCATAGTTATCGGCGGAATCCTGGGGACTCTTGTGGGGCACAAATTAAGTCCGAAATTCAAAGAGGATATTACTCTTGTATTCGGGGTATGCTCTATGGGAATGGGAATCAGCACCATCGGTCTGATGGAAAATATGCCGGCGGTTATTTTTTCTGTTGTGATCGGTACGGGAATCGGACTTGCGATTCATCTTGGAGAAAGGATCAATGCCGGTGCCGGTGTTATGCAGCGTGTGATCGGCAAATTTATCAAGAATTCAAATTCAGAGCTTTCTGAGGATGAGTTTATGAATACACTGGTGACGATCATCGTATTATTCTGTGCAAGCGGAACAGGAATCTATGGCTCTATCGTATCCGGAATGAGCGGGGATCATTCAGTGCTGATCTCCAAATCTATTCTGGATTTATTTACAGCAGCTATTTTTGCCTGCAGCCTGGGAATGGTAGTGTGTATGATCGCCATTCCGCAGGTGATTATTTTCCTGATCCTGTTCTTTGCAGCAACGGCGATTTTTCCGCTGACTACACCGGGCATGATCAATGACTTTAAAGCCTGTGGCGGGTTTCTGATGCTTGCAACCGGTTTTCGTATGGTGAAGCTGAAGAACTTCCCAACTGCGGACATGATACCGGCGATGGTGCTGATCATGCCTATGTCATGGTTCTGGGTGACTTACGTACTGCCGTTAGTATCATAAGTTAAGCTGGCAGATTTTCATTTCTGAGTTCAGAAACGGAGATCTGCTTCTTTTTAGGTCAATTACAATCAAAGTTATAGATGACTGTAATGGCGCTTATAAAAAACTAACCAATAGTTAATAGAAAATTTCTTCCTGATATTGTATTGTAAATATATAATAAATCTGAAAAAATATCAGGTGTATCAAAAGTATTTCCTGATATTTGCCTGAAACTATAATGGCACATCAAGAGAGGAGGAGATTTTTATGAGTATGAAAAATCGATTTGCAGGAAAATGTAGAAGCTATCTGGCATTTTTTCTTCTGGCGGCATTTGCGGCACTTTTATTTTTCCCAAGGGTAGCATCGGCTGCTGCCAAGCCAACTGCCAAACAGCTTAAAGTAACCTACAGAGGATTCGAATATGACAATGATACAGCAAAGTTATATCTGAAGCTGAGTCTGAAAAATACTTCGAGTTACACGATTACAAAAGTGAAGATGGGATATGAGATACCTATTATGGAGGATGGAACCATAACCCAGACCTTCAGTGTAACGATTAATCCCGGAAAGACAGTGAATAAGACGGTTTATATTGGAAAAATGACTCAGCAGCCATATAAAGCGCCGAAGGTAAAATGCTTATCGTTCTGGTATAAGTCAGCGACACCTAAGCTAAACCAGCTCAAAGTCAGCTACAAGGGATATGAGTACAATCCGAACACAGGAGAGCTGTATATAACTGCCCGTATGCAGAACACTTCCAGTTATACGATTACAAAGGTAACGATGTATTTTGAGATACCACTGGATGAAACTGCAACACCGACCAAAACCTACAATGTAAATATTCCGGCCGGAAAGACAAAAAATTACAGGTTCAAAATTGGAATGATGACAGATGCTCCGGATGGAAAGGTACTGGTGAAATGTAAGAAATTCTGGTATAAGAAATAACAAATGAAATTGTGATATCAGACAGGCAGCCATTGTGAGATACTCTAAACAGTACCGCAATGGCTGCTGTTTTGTTATGCTTAGGAAATTACGTTGGAATTGTTATAATTAGGTATATTTTAGCATAAATAATTCCTGTCTGAAATAAAAATTGCTGTTATTATTTCTGGCTTAGTCGGGCTCGAAGTGGCAGTAACTCCTGCTTTACGTTACAAATGTTTCATGTTATCATTATCTAAAATCAGGGAAGCTGTTTTTCGGGGAATTTTTTAACCGAATGCGGATTGCGAATATCCGTTTGACTTGCAAAATCTGGTAATGAAGGAGGATGAAAAATATGCGGAACAGAAAGAAACTGCCAATTGGAATAGATAGTTTTGAAAAAATAATCCGGCATAATTTTTACTATGTGGATAAAACAGAAATGATAACAGAACTTCTTCATAACTGGGGAGAAGTGAATCTGTTTACACGTCCTCGCCGTTTTGGAAAATCTCTGAATATGAATATGCTGCAGTCATTTCTGGAAATCGGATGTGATAAATCGCTGTTTAATGGACTGAAGGTATCCCGTGAAAAAGAACTGTGTGAAGAATATATGGGAAAGTTTCCGGTAATTTCGCTTACATTGAAGAATGTGGAGGGATTAAATTTTGAGTCAGCCCGGAAATCGCTGAAGAATACTCTGGGAATGGAGGCGTGGAGACTTAGTGCTCTGGCAGAGAGCAGCCGCCTTACAGAGGAAGAAAAAAACTCTTATAAAGCATTGACTGTCGTTGATGATCATGGCGATTTCAAAATGTCTGATGCCACAATGGAGAAGGCGCTGCTTATATTAACTGTATTACTGGAGAAACATTATGGAAAAAAAGCGGTTCTTTTGATTGATGAGTATGATGTGCCATTAGATAAAGCGTTCCAGTATGGATATTATGACGAGATGGTATCTTTGATCAGAAACATGTTTGGAAATGTTTTGAAGACAAATTCGAGCCTGTTTTTTGCAGTACTTACGGGATGCCTGAGAATTGCGAAGGAAAGCATTTTTACAGAATTAAATAATTTTAATGTTTTTTCAATTACGAGTGTGCAGTTTGATGAGTTCTTTGGATTTACAGATGATGAGGTCGCAGAAATGCTGAAATATTTTGGGCTTTCTGACTACCATGAAACAATCAGGGAATGGTATGATGGTTATCAGTTTGGAAAGAAAGCAGTGTATTGTCCCTGGGACGTGATCAGTTATTGCAGAAATTTATGTGCAGATCCTGATGCGATACCAGAAGATTTCTGGTCTAATACCAGCAGCAACAGCATTGTGAGTCGTTTTATAGATAAAGCGAATAAACAGACGAGAGATGAAATCGAAAACCTGATTTCGGGAGAAACGGTTATAAAAGAAATAAAACAGGAACTGACATATAATGAACTGGATAAATCCATTGAGAATCTTTGGAGTATACTTTTTACAACAGGGTATTTAACACAACGTGAAAGAATAGACAGCAGAAAGTTACGTCTGGCAATTCCTAACAGAGAAATTAAAGAATTGTTTGAACTTCAGATCAGGGAATGGTTTCAGGAAAAGTCATCTGAGGATGTAAAGAAACTTGATAAATTATGCATGGCTTTTCCAGATGGAGATGCAGAAACGATAGAAGATTTGTTTAACGACTATTTATGGAATACAATCAGTATTCGGGATACGGCAGTTAAGGGAAGAAAAGAAAATTTTTATCATGGAGTTTTGCTGGGGCTGCTAAGTCATATGGAGAACTGGGCTGTCTGGTCGAATATAGAATCTGGTGAAGGTTATTGTGATATTTTACTGGAAGTTCCGGAGAATCGTGTCGGAGTGGTGATCGAGATGAAATATGCTCAGGAAGACAGAATGGAGGCAGCTTGTACAGAAGCTCTGAAACAGATTGAACAACGTCAGTATGCTGCAAGGTTAAAGAGTGACGGGATGAAGAATATTGTAAATTATGGCATTGCCTGTTATCGGAAACATTGTAAAGTTAAGATTGGGAAAGAAAATTCTTAATCTAAGAAGATATCTTAATAAGAAAACAGCTCTGCTGTTCTGAAATTACAGCTCCTCTCAGTGATTATTATTTGTGATACTGAGGGGAGCTTTTTATATCATAGAAGATTATTCTGCAATGTTTCTGTGATGTAACAGTCTTTTGGACAGGATTCTTTCTTACGTATTCCTTGTTGGAATAATCCATGTGAAAAGAAGAATTGCGAAGGAAATAGGAAACGAACGGGTATAATTTGTGCAAATTGTTGGAAAATTTTTTAAACATACTTTAATATGAACGGAAAAGTCAGGAAAGGAAGAAAAATGAGAAAGAGACTTATCATCGGTATGAGTGGGGCTTCCGGAGCGCCCCTTACAATAGAATTGCTGAAACAACTGCAGCAGTATAAAGAAATAATAGAGACACATCTGATCGTGACAAAAGGTGCGGAAATGACGCTGGAACAGCTATATGCTCTTGCGGACGAGGTACATGATTGAAACAATCTCAAACCACCAGCAGAGCTGGTGGTACTGACTTCGGGAGATAATTATTATTGTGTAAATAATGAGAATGGAAAAGTATATTATTGGAGTTCAAGCGAAGATAGCTATTATTATATTGCTGAATCGATAGATGAATTTGCTTCTTTTTTTAGGTGATATCTGTTGTAAGGGTAATAAAACGGCTGCCAATCCGGTAAATATGTGAGATAACATATCAGTAGGTGAGGCAGCCATTTTACGTATATTTTTGCTACAACCCTAACGCAGCTCAGCAATCCTGCTGACTGCCACATAGATCTCCTGGATTTTATACCAGGTTGGATAATCTACGATCCCTGTCTGGTCCAGACCGAAAATGCTCTGGAAAATCCTGACGGAATTTTGGGTCTCAGGTCCGTAAATTCCATCTGCGGTAACAACAGGGACAGCAGGATAAGCTTCTGCGATTGTGTTTAACTGTTCCTGAATCTGTCTTACCTTATTTCCGGATGCACCGATATCCAGATCATATCCTGGCCAGGAGGCGGGGATGCCGGAGATTGCTTCCGCCACATTGATATACATATCATTTCCGTAAAAAGTCCGTAGGATTTCAATGGCAGAGTATCCCTGATCGCCCAGTGCCTTGCTTCCCCATTGTGTCATCCAGCCTCTGTTTCGGCATTGTACCTGTTTGCCGTCACAGTACTGGGTAAGGATTGGCTGACGTACATTTGGTCTGGAAAGATAATTCTCAAACAGTTCATCTACAATGCGGTCAATGCTGGCAAAGATATTCCTGCCATAGATCCATTTGTGATCATAGGCAGTGGAGGAAGTGATCGTAAAGTCATAACCTTTGTTCCGGTACCATTCCGTATAAACCCTGTTCAGAGTAAAAGACATGATAGCCAGAACATTTGCCCGGATGGTATCGTCGGGCCAGGTGGCATAGATTTCGCTGCTGGCTACATTTTTGATGTAATCTTTGTAGCGTACATAATAATTGCCTGCAGCGGAATCGTTGACAGGCCCGTCGTGTACCACTATATATTCAGGGACAACGACCTTGCTTAATACGATTTCGCCGTTTTCGTTTATTGGTTTTATCTCGGCTTCTTCGATTTTGGGAGGATATTCATAGAACAACGTATGCGGAGGAATTACAATTCTCTGGAAAGTTTCGCCGGATTCCATGACATTCAGTGTTGTTGGCTGTCTGGATAAAGTATCTGCTAATACCTGGCTTCCTGCGATTTCTTTGGGTTCAAAGCCTTCTGCTTCGATCTGAATGGTATATTCTGAGTAGGGCTGTTGTTCAACCGGTTCCATACTGTATTCCAGAGGTGGAGTCTTAAGTTCAATGACAGGAGTGCGTCCGGAGGAATCTGTTGCCACTTCTTCAATGGTACTGTCGGGTGCTCCTGTGTAGGAGATTCTGACGCGTGCGTTTTCTATGGGACGATTGTTCAGCCGGTCTGATACGGTAACCTGATATTGTCCTGTATCTATATTTTCCTGCTGCATCTGCATATGATAAAAAGCCATACAAGCTCCTGTAGATAATGCTTTCCTGATAAATTATGCAGGGGACTGGAAAATGGTTACCTGAGAAAAGAATTATTGTAGAAAAAAGAATAAAAAAATAAGGCACCATGACTTCTCATAGTTCCTCATTCTTTAAATGCGGAAGATGGGACTTGAACCCACACGAGCGCAATGCTCACAAGATCCTTAGTCTTGCTCGTCTGCCAGTTCCGACACTTCCGCATATCGCATTTCTCTGGGATTCTTTTGCTCTCCCTCGCGACAAGTGATACTATATCAAATGTAAAAGCTAATGTCAACACCTTTTTGAAAAAAATATAAAAAAATTTCAATTTTTTTTTGAAAAAAAGAGGAATTTGAAATTTTATGTAGAATATAATTAATAAGAGGTATTTTGTCAGCTTGTGGAGGTATCGCTTATGAATATCAGAGAAAGCATGGAACAGCGTGAACAAAAGATGCTCAGTCCTTATGCTGCTTTGAGTCTTTGTTCCAGAGGCAGAGAGCGGCAGGAGGAAGAATGCGATGTACGGACTGTCTATCAGAGAGACAGGGACAGGATCCTTCATAGTAAAGCTTTTCGCAGGATGAAGGATAAGACACAGGTTTTTGTGGCACCCCAGGGTGATCATTACAGGACCAGACTGACACATACTCTTGAGGTATCACAGATTGCCAGAACAATAGCGAAGGCACTGAGACTGAATGAAGATCTTGTAGAAGCGATCGCACTTGGACATGACCTGGGACATACTCCCTTTGGACATGCAGGTGAGAGGGCTCTTGATGCAGTGAATCCGGATGGCTTTGCCCACTATAAACAAAGCGTCAGGGTTGCACAGGTACTGGAGAAGAACGGCGAAGGGTTGAATCTCACATGGGAGGTCCGGGATGGTATCCTGAATCACAGAACCAGTGGGAATCCGTCTACTCTCGAAGGAAAGGTAGTAAGACTTTCGGACAAGATCGCCTATATTCATCATGATATGGATGATGCACAGCGGGCGGGGATTATTTCTGAGGATGATATTCCGGTCACGCTTCGGATGCTGCTCGGTTATACAACCAGAGAGCGGCTCAATACATTTGTTCATGATGTGATAGAGAACAGTCTTGAGCAGGATACCATAAAGATGTCAGCAGAGATCTACGAGGCAATGATGGATCTGCGGGCTCTCATGTTTCAGAATGTATATGAGAATCCGGCAGCCCATAAGGAAGAGGAAAAGGTAGTGAAGATGCTGACGGAGTTATATGAATATTATGTCGAATACCCGGAAGCAATGTCAAAAGAATACAGGGAGCTGATCGTGCGTGGAGAGAAGAAGGAACAGGCAGTATGTGACTATCTCTCAGGAATGACAGACCAGTATTCTATAAGGAAATTCCGGGAGATTTACATACCAAAAGCATGGGAAGTCTATTAATCATCAAGAAGGAGGACGAAGCATGCGTTATTCAGACGATATCATTGAAGAAGTCAGGATGAAGAATGATATTGTAGATGTTGTATCCCAGTATGTGAAGCTGAACAAAAGAGGAAGTACCTATTTTGGACTTTGTCCGTTTCATAATGAGAAAACTCCCTCTTTTTCGGTAACACCGGCGAAGCAGATGTATTACTGCTTCGGATGCGGAGCAGGCGGGAATGTATTTAATTTTGTGATGGAATATGAGAATTATACCTTTGGAGAGGCACTGAAGCATCTGGCAGACAGGGCAGGGGTGCAGCTTCCGAAGATTGAATATTCCGGAGAAGCAAAGAAGAAAGCAGAACGTCGGGCTGCCCTTCTGGAGATCAATAAGCTTGCAGCAGGATATTTCTATTATCAGCTGCGTCGTGAGAGTGGCAGACAGGCACATGAATATCTGACAGGCAGAGGACTCAGTGAGGAGACGATCAGGAAGTTTGGCCTGGGATATTCGGATAAGTACAGTGACGATCTGTACAAATATCTGAAGTCAAAGAATTACAGTGACGAACTGCTGCGGGATTCCGGCCTGTTCAATGTGGATGAACGCAGGGGAATGTATGACAAGTTCTGGAACAGGGTTATTTTCCCGATCATGGATGTGAATAACCGCGTGATCGGATTTGGAGGCAGAGTGATGGGTGACGGAAAGCCGAAGTACCTGAACTCGCCGGAGACTACGATCTTTGATAAAAGCCGGAATCTGTACGGGCTGAATGTTGCAAGAACCACGAGAAAAAATTATCTGATCCTGTGTGAAGGATATATGGATGTGATATCCATGCATCAGGCAGGGTTTACCAATGCGGTTGCATCGCTGGGAACGGCACTTACTTCCGGACATGCAAGTCTGCTGAAGCGTTATACTCAGGAGGTATTGCTTCTGTATGACAGTGATGATGCAGGCGTGAGGGCTGCCCTTCGTGCCATTCCTATTCTGAGGGAAGCCGGTGTTTCTTCGAGAGTGGTAAATCTTAAGCCGCATAAAGATCCGGATGAATTTATCAAGGCACTTGGAGCGGAAGAGTTTGAGAAACGTCTGGAGCAGGCTATGGACAGCTTTATGTTCCGCATACATATGGCAGAGCGGGAATTTCCAATGGAGGAACCCCAGGGACAGAACCGTTTCTTTGAGCGGTGTGCGCAGATGCTTCTGGAGCTTTCCGATGAACTGGAGAGAAATCTTTACATAGAAGCAATCGTAAAGGATTACAGAAGCAGTGGGATCAGTGTGGAGAATCTGAAAAAGAGAGTCGGAGCTCTTGCAATGAAGGGAACTCCGGCAGAGCAGAGAATTCAGCCTAAACCTGTGGGAGCAGGTCAGCAAAAGAAGAAGGAGAGTGCAGCAGAGAAAGCACAGAAGCTGATGCTTACCTGGCTGGTAACTTATCCGGGCATATTTGATACAGTGGAAAAATATATCCAGCCTTCAGATTTCGTGGTTCCTCTGTACAGGCAGGTGGCAGAGATGCTTTACCGGCAGCACAGGGATGGCGATGTGAATCCTGCAAGGCTTATGAATGCTTTCATTGACAGTGAAGAGCAGAGAGAGGTTTCATCCCTTTTTAATGCAACGATCCATCTGGAGACTCCGGAGGAACAGAACCGGGCTTTTTCGGATGCTGTGATCAGGATTAAGGATGAGAGTCTGAAAGAGAGAAACAGAACCTGGGATCCCACAGATATACAGGGACTGCAGGAACTTGTAAAAGCAAAGAAAGAACTGGAAGAGCTTGGAAGAAAGCGGCAGCAGCTGCATATTTCTTTTGAATAAGGATAAAATATAAACACTATATGGAGGTATAGAGCACATATGGAAATGAATATGGGTAAATTCAGTGAAAAACTGGTAGAACTTCTGGAGCTTGCCAAAAAGAAAAAGAATGTACTGGAATACCAGGAAATCAATGACTTCTTTAAGGACCAGCCACTGGGAGTTGAACAGATGGAGAAAGTATTTGACTTTCTGGAAGCCAGTGGAGTGGATGTGCTTAGGATTACAGACAGTAATGCAGATGATATGATCCTGGATGATGACGATGCAGACATTGATAAGCTGGATGAAGAAGAGATTGAGCTTGACAAGATCGATCTTTCTGTTCCTGAAGGTGTAAGCATCGAGGATCCAGTACGTATGTATCTGAAGGAAATTGGTAAGGTTCCGCTTCTTTCAGCAGAAGAGGAAATCGAACTTGCAAAGAGAATGGAGAATGGGGATGAGGCTGCCAAGAAACGTCTGGCAGAAGCAAACCTTCGTCTTGTTGTCAGCATTGCAAAGAGATATGTGGGACGTGGAATGCTTTTCCTTGATCTGATCCAGGAAGGTAACTTAGGTCTGATCAAAGCGGTTGAGAAATTTGATTACCGCAAGGGTTATAAATTCAGCACCTATGCTACATGGTGGATCCGTCAGGCAATCACCAGAGCAATCGCAGACCAGGCACGTACCATCCGTATTCCGGTGCATATGGTTGAGACTATTAACAAACTGATCCGCGTTTCCCGTCAGTTACTGCAGGAGCTTGGACGTGAACCTACGCCGGAAGAAATTGCAAAAGAGATGGATATGTCTGTAGAGCGTGTACGTGAGATCCTTAAGATCTCCCAGGAGCCTGTATCTCTGGAGACACCTATCGGTGAGGAAGAGGACAGCCACCTTGGAGACTTTATCCAGGATGACAATGTACCTGTACCTGCAGATGCAGCAGCATTTACTTTGCTGAAAGAGCAGCTGGTAGAGGTTCTGAGCACATTGACAGACAGAGAGCAGAAAGTATTGCGTCTGCGTTTTGGCCTGGACGATGGACGTGCCAGAACTCTGGAGGAAGTTGGTAAGGAATTTAATGTAACAAGAGAACGTATCCGTCAGATTGAGGCAAAGGCTCTCCGCAAGCTTCGTCATCCGAGCCGCAGCCGTAAACTGAAGGATTATCTGGACTAAGGAGCCTGTTATGCAGCTTTCATTACGTTTGTCTGCAATAGCAGGCCTGGTGACCAGGGGAAACAGACTTGTGGATGTGGGATGCGATCATGGATACCTGCCGGTTTCGCTTTATCTGGATGGAAAGATTCCGGGTGCGATTGCCATGGATGTAAGAAAAGGCCCGTTGTCCAGAGCGCAGGAACATATTTCTCAGTATGGACTGGACGCATACATAGAAACCCGGCTTTCAGACGGACTTGAGGCTTTGAAACCGGGAGAGGGCGACACTCTTGTGATCGCAGGAATGGGCGGCCCTCTCATGGAGAGGATTCTTACTGACGGGGCAGAGGTCAGGGAGAGCTTTCGGGAAATGATCCTGCAGCCTCAGTCAGATATCCCCCATTTTCGCAGATTTGTCAGAAAAATCGGCTGGCAGATCACAGAGGAGGAGATGGTTCTGGAGGATGGCAAGTTTTATCCTATGATGAAGGTAATTCATGGAGAAAAGATGCATATTTCAGAAGATACTCCTTATACTTTAGATGAGTGGTTTGGAGGAATGCTTCTGGAAAGAAAGCATCCTGTTCTGCGGGAGTATCTGGAAAGAGAGCTTCGCATCCGCAATGAGATTCTTGACAGATTAAAGAATGCGCCCAATGCAGAGAAGCGTGCGGGCGAGATAGAGGAGGAAAAGCAGGCAGTTATTGCTGCTTTAGAGGAATATGAAGGCATATGAACTGACCTCCTGGCTGGAGAAGAAGTACCCGTCAGATGCAGCAGAGGACTGGGATAACGTAGGACTTCTCGCAGGAGATGATACAAATGAGATCAGCCATGTGTTTCTGGCTCTGGATCTGACAGAGGAAACACTGGCTGAGGCCATAGAGGATGGGGCAGATATGATCATTACCCATCATCCCATGATCTTTTCCGGAATTAAGAAAATCAATAATCACAGCTTTACAGGAAGAAAGATCCTTACGCTGATACAGAAAGGAATTGTTTATTATGCGATGCATACCAATTATGATGTGCTGGGTATGGCGGATCTGAGTGCAGACTATACGAAGATGCATGATACCACAGTCCTTTCCATAACTGAAGAGAGAGATGGGGAAGTACAGGGCTTTGGCAGAGTTGGGAAACTTCCACGGGAAATGACACTGAGAGAGTATGCACAGCTTGTCAAAGAGTCTCTGAAGTTAAATGATGTAAAGGTTTATGGGAATCTGGACAGTATGGTAAAATGTGCTGCTGTATGTACAGGATCAGGCAAGAGCATGATCAAGGATGTCATTAAGGCCGGTGCGGATGTGTATGTGACCGGTGATATCGACCACCATACAGGAATTGATACGGTTGCGCAGGGACTGGCGCTGATCGATGCCGGACACTACGGAACAGAATATATTTTTATGGATGCAATGAAAAAAGAACTGACACAGGCATTTCCGGAACTGAAAATCTCCTGTGCAGAGGTAAAGAGCCCGTACACGATTCTGTGATACGGGTTCTTACCATATAATAATGAAATTATAAATGAAAATTGGCTGATCTGCCTGTTGGCGGCGGAGCTGATAACTGTATTTACTTGTCGGTATAGCAGAAATGGAGGCAGGATTTATGGGACAGAAAATGTATAACGTTACGATACAGGGAATAACAAAACAATATCCTGAGAAGATTCCTTATAGTGAGATTGTAAAGGAATACGAAGGAAGTACGGATGCACCTGTAATGCTGGTGATCGTAAATGGCAGGCTGAGAGAACTGCATAAGTATCTCAAAGCAGACTGTGAGATTGAATTTGTGACATCCAAAGATCCGATCGGACACAAAACTTATTGCAGAAGTGCAAGTCTGATTCTTCTGAAAGCAATTTATGATGTGGCAGGGCAGGAAAATATAGACAGTGTAGTGATCCATTATTCTGTAGGCAGCGGCTATTATTTTACAATGAAAGGACCTATGGCGCTGGATCAGGAATTTATTGATAAGGTAAAGGCGCAGATGCACAGGATCGTGGACGAGAATCTTCCCATTGTAAAGCGAAGCGTAAGCACCAGTGAGGCAGTTGCACTTTTTCATAAGCATCATATGTATGACAAAGAGAAGCTGTTTAATTACCGCAGAAGCTCTGCGGTGAATCTTTACAGTATTGGAAGTTTTGAGGATTATTTCTACGGTTTTATGGCGAACCATACGGGATATATTAAGACGTTTGATCTGTTTTTGTATGAGGGTGGTTTCGTATTGCAGCTTCCGACTCAGAATGAACCGGACCGGATACCTGAATTTAAACCGAGAGAGAAGATTTTTCGTGTGCAGAAGGAATCTCAGGAATGGGGAGATAAACTGGATATTGCGACAGTCGGTGATCTGAATGAAAAGGTTACCAGAGGCGGTATCCAGGATATTTTGCTGATCCAGGAGGCTATGCAGGAGGCAAAGATTTCGGAAATCGCATCTGAGATTGCTGCAGCCGGAAACAAGAAGTTTGTTATGATCGCAGGTCCGTCTTCTTCCGGAAAGACTACGTTTTCACACAGGCTGTCCATTCAGCTGGCTGCCCATGGAATGAAACCGCATCCGATCGCAGTGGATAATTATTTCATTGACAGGCATCTGACTCCTGTAGATGAGTTTGGGGAAAAGAATTTTGAGTGTCTGGAAGCGATTGATGTGGAGCAGTTTAATAAAGATATGCTTGAGCTTTTGGAAGGAAAAAGGGTAGAGATGCCGGTTTTCAATTTCAAAACAGGAACCAGAGAATATAAAGGTGATTTTCTGCAGCTGGATAAAGACGATATTCTGGTGATCGAGGGAATTCATGGATTGAATGACAGGCTCAGCTATGCGCTGCCAAAGGAGAGCAAATTTAAGATTTATCTCAGCGCTCTGACTCAGCTGAATATTGATGAACATAACAGGATTCCTACTACGGATGGCCGTCTGATCCGCAGAATTGTAAGAGATGCCCGCACCAGAGGGACTTCTGCGAAAGAGACAATTGCAAGATGGCCTTCTGTACGCAGAGGTGAAGAACAGAATATCTTTCCATTCCAGGAGGATGCAGATGTAATGTTTAATTCTGCGCTGATCTATGAACTGGCATGCCTGAAAGTATATGCGGAACCGCTTTTATTTGGGATTGCCAAGGACGAACCGGAGTATACAGAGGCGAAGAGGCTGTTGAAGTTCTTTGAATATTTTGTTCCGGTGCCAAGCGAGGCAGTGCCGAATAATTCGATTTTAAGAGAATTTATCGGTGGAAGCTGCTTTAATGTGTAAAATAGTAGGATGAAATTTCTTTACAAGTGCAAAAAAACGTGCTAGAATAGCACTTGCGCAACCAGGCCAGGTAATCGCGGCTGAACAGACGAAAGGGTTCAGACGAGGAAAGTCCGGGCTTCGCAGGGCAGGATGCCGGATAACGTCCGGTGGAGGTGACTCCCAGACCAGTGCAACAGAAATAAACCGCCTCATTTGCTGAGGTAAGGGTGGAAAGGCAGTGTAAGAGACTACCGCCGTCCTGGTAACAGGCCGGGCACATGTAAACTCCATTCGAAGCAAGACCGAATAGAAAGCGATACGGCTGCCCGTCGTGCTTTCAGGTGGGTCGCTTGAGCCTTATGGCAACGTAAGGCCTAGACAGATGATTACCCAATGACATAACCCGGCTTATCGGTCTGATTGCGTACAAAAAAACAGAACGGATTTCTTCCGTTCTGTTTTTTTGATATGTGTTTTATTATTTATTGCGTTTACCTGTGTATTTCTCTTCGCAGTATTTACATCTGTAAACTTCTTTCTCTTTATCTGCAAGAACAAAAATCTGGTCGAGTCCCTGTTCAATGGAAGTGATGCAGCGTGGATTCTTGCATTTGATCACGTTGACAACCTGATTCGGAAGTTTCAGTTCTTTTTTGGCAACGATCTTCTCGTCCTTGATTACGTTTACAGTAATGTTATGATCGATAAAGCCGAGAATGTCAAGATCAAGATTCTCAACCGGGCATTCAACCTTGATGATATCTTTCTTACCCATTTTGTTGCTGCGTGCGTTTTTGATGATGGCAACGGTGCAGTCAAGTTTATCAAGCTTCAGATCATGATAGATAGTCATGGCCTTGCCTGCTTTGATATGGTCTAATACATAACCTTCGCGAAGTGCTCCAACATTTAACATGGTAATTTTACCTCCAGTAATGTGAGAATCAGGGCCATACGTACATATACACCGTACTGTGCCTGTTTGAAATAAGCTGCTCTCGGGTCTGCATCCACCTCTGTTGAGATTTCATTTACACGTGGAAGCGGATGGAGAATGTACATGTCTTCTTTTGCAAGTTCCATTTTCTGTTTGTCCAGAATGTAGAAATCCTTCATGCGGACATAGTCTTCTTCGTTGAAGAAACGTTCTTTCTGTACACGTGTCATGTAGAGGATATCAAGATCAGGTAAAGCATCTTCCAGTCTCTCTACTTCCTGGAATTCGATATTGTTCTTTTTCAGAACATCCTCGCGGATATAGCTTGGGATGCGAAGCTCTTCCGGTGAGATCAGAATGAATTTTACATTTGTGTAACGTACAAGTGCTTCGATCAGGGAGTGAACTGTACGTCCGAATTTCAGGTCGCCGCACAGACCAATGGTCAGATTGTCCAGACGTCCTTTCAGGGAACGGATGGTAAGTAAGTCGGTTAATGTCTGGGTAGGATGTTGATGACCACCGTCGCCGGCGTTGATAACAGGAATAGAAGAAGCCATAGAAGCTACTAACGGAGCACCTTCTTTCGGGTGGCGCATAGCACAGATGTCAGCGTAACAGGATACAACGCGGATTGTATCGGCAACACTTTCACCCTTTGAAGCGGAACTGGAATCAGCTGATGAAAAACCAAGAACTTTACCGCCAAGGTTCATCATAGCAGCTTCAAAGCTGAGACGGGTACGGGTGCTTGGCTCATAGAATAAAGTTGCCAGTCTTTTATCATCGCAGACATGTGCGTATTTATCAGGGTGTTTCTCAATATCGCTGGCCAAGTCAAGAAGAGTATTTAACTCATCAACAGACAGATCCAGCGGACTCATTAAGTGTCTCATTTCATACCTCCATATTTTACTGGTTCAGGAATTTTTATTTAATCCTTCATAACATCATATAATAATCAGGTGCTTTTTTCAAGAGAGTTTTCCAAGTATTTTCTCAAAAAAAAGTCCGGCTCCGAACCAGAGGGGAGCGTAGTCCGGTCTTATCAGTCCCCGGTAATTCAGAGGAGTGTTGCTGTAGTCCCAGGGACACATATGAAAACAGCGCAAAAGAGCACCGCTGATAAATTCCACGAAGAAAAATCCGACAGTATAAATGCAGCCGCGGACAAAAAGCGGGACAGCAGAAAGTTTACCGGAGAGCGGGCGGATGATGGCACCGCATCCGTAAATGGGAAACATTAAAAGGGAAGTTTTTCCTGTCATGGTAAGTTCTCCTGAAAGGATGGAATGCAGTCCGGTCCAGAGGATTTCCATGCACCAGCCCGTCAGACCGCAGAGAATGAAAGCTTTTTTCATAGGTAACGCTCCTGTATAAATTTCTATGATTCTAGTATTGCCTGCCTTGAAAAAAACATACACGTAGGATATAATGAGAACACGTTATTACACTATAGCAATGAGGTGCCTTATGCGCAAAAGGAACGTGTGGAGGGGATCTCATGGAAATAAGAGGAGTTTATTATGAATTATCAGGAAAGCCGGGAGTACATAGACAAAATCACCCGGGAAATTCCCAGTGTCCTGGGACTGGAGCATATGCGTGAGCTGATGAAACGTCTTGGAAATCCACAGGATGATCTGAAATATGTGCATGTAGCCGGTACCAATGGCAAGGGTTCTGTCATTGCTTTTTTGTATTCTGCTTTATCAGGTGCGAGATATCGCATTGGAAGATATGTTTCGCCTACCCTGTATTCTTACAGAGGCAGGATGGAAGTTTCGGGAAGCAGGATCAGCAGAGAGGACTTTGCTGCTTATATTACACAGGTGTCTGATGTTATTGCTGCTATGACAAAGGATGGTTATCCCCATCCCACTGCATTTGAAATAGAGACTGCGGTGGCATTTCTGTTCTTTAAAAAAGAGAATTGTGATCTCGTTTTGCTGGAAGTGGGAATGGGCGGAAATCTGGACGCCACAAATATTATTAAGAATACGCTGCTGGCAGTGCTGGTATCAATCAGTATGGATCATATGTCTTTTCTTGGAAATACTTTGGCACAGATCGCAGAGAAGAAAGCCGGGATCATCAAAGACGGCTGCAGAGTGGTGACTGCCAGACAGAAGCCGGAAGCAATGCAGGTGATCGAGAGAATCAGCAGAGAACATGGTGCAAAATGTACCATAGCAGATGCTTCTGAGGCAGAGGTGCTAAAGGAAAGCTGCCTTGGACAGACAATCCGGTACAGGGGTGAAGCGTATGAGATTCCGCTGGCAGGTGTTTATCAGAAGGAAAATGCAGTAGTTGCGCTGAATGCTTTAAAAGTATTGGATGAGCTGGGCTTTCCCACTGCTGCGGAGCAGAAAAAAGAAGGGCTTCGCACAGTAAACTGGAACGGACGGTTTACAGTTATCTGTAAAAAACCGCTGTTTGTGGTAGACGGGGCTCATAATCCTGCTGCTGCGGATATGATGGCAGCTTCAATAGAGCATTATTTTAAGGGAAAACGGATCATCTATATTATGGGAGTGTTTGCAGATAAGGATTACAGAAGTGTGATTCAGAAAACTGCGCACTTTGCAGACCGGATACTTACGATCCAGACTCCGGATAATATAAGGGCGCTGCCTGCCGGAGAGCTGGCGAAGACTGTCAGTGAATACAATCCCAATGTACAGGCAATGGATACGATTAAAGATGCAGTGGAGGAGGCTTTTTCACTTGCCGGGGAACAGGATGTGATCATTGCCTTTGGTTCTCTTTCCTTTATCGGAGAGATGACTGATATTGTAGAGAATTTGTGAAAGTAAAAAGGTACAACATAAATGATAGATTTACAGGAATGCAGAAATGAAATAGATAAGATCGACAGCGATATCATACGTCTTTTTGAACAGAGAATGAAGGTGTGTGAGGATGTTGCAGAATATAAGATACGTACAGGAAAGAAGGTTCTGGATCCGGAAAGAGAGAGACAGAAGCTGGAGGTCCTGAGAGGTAAGGCGCATGGAGAATTTAATCAGCTTGGTGCGCAGGAGCTTTTTCAGCAGATCATGGCGATCAGCCGTAAGAGACAGTATCAGCTTCTCACAGAGCATGGAATCGAGGACGATGAGAAACTGGAAATGGTAGATGCACTTCCGCTGAAAGATGTAAGAGTTGTCTTTCAGGGTGTGGAAGGTGCATACAGCTATGCTGCAATGAGGGAATATTTCCAGGACGATATTGAGAGTTTTCATGTAAAAACCTGGCGCGATGCAATGGAAGCAGTTGTGGAGGGAAGAGCAGACTATGCGGTACTTCCCATTGAGAATACAACTGCCGGTATTGTTGCTGATATTTATGATCTTCTTACAGAGTATGAGCTTAGCATTGTAGGAGAACAGATCATCCGTCCGGAGCATGTACTTCTGGGACTGCCGGATGCTGAACTGGAGGATATCAGACAGGTATGTTCTCATCCTCAGGCACTTTCCCAGTGTGGAAAATATCTGGAATCTCATCCGGACTGGAAGAAGAAAGAGATGGAAAATACTGCCGGTTCTGCCAAGAAGATAAAAGAAGACAATGACAAGACGCAGGCAGCTATTGCCAGCAGACAGGCAGGAGAGCTTTACGGACTGAAGATACTGGCTGAGAATATCTGCTATAACGGACAGAATGCCACACGTTTTGTGATCGTGAGTAAGAAACCGATCTATGTGAAGGATGCACATAAGATCAGTATTTTCTTTGAACTGCATCATGAGAGCGGAACTCTTTACAATATGTTGTCTCACATTATTTATAATGGACTGAATATGACGAAGATTGAATCCCGCCCGATTACAGGGAAGAACTGGCAGTACCGTTTTTTTGTTGATTTCGAGGGAAATTTAAAGGACAGTGCAGTGAAGAATGCCCTGAGAGGAATTGAGGCAGAAGCTGACAGAATGAGAATTTTGGGAAATTATTAAAAATCATTTCCATAATGCCAGAGCGTGTTTGAAAAATCATTTCCACAATCTGCACGTCCCACTTTGCGGTATATTTTGCGTAAAGCATTTTTCAAACACACTCTGGTACATCGTTTTCGAAATAATTATACCACTCACAGCAGAACAATAAGATAAAACAACAAGGTAAGAAGGAAGTAATAAAAATGGCTAGATTAAATGAATGCATCTTATACCGTGACTTTGAACATGGAGAAATCCTTGATAAAATGGCAGAACTGATGAATGCCTGGGAACAGAAAGCACCTGATCTGAAAGAAAAGGAAGGGCTGTTCTTTGAGTGTGCCAACGGACTGGTGGAAACTGCCGGCGCTTATGGCTTTTCCGGAAATTTATGGCACTGTTATCTGACATTTCTTCTGGTAAATAATGAAAATGCATTCAGTACAGCCTGTGAGATCAGAGGGGCTGTCAACGGAAGTATTAATGAACTGGCACTGAATGATTTCGGTGTGTTTAAAGAACTGTATGATTTTGACCTGACTGTACTGGATGAGGCATTTGGAATTTCCTGCTGTAAGGTTCTCGGTGATTATACCAACACCGGAAGTAACAGTAAGATGTTTAATTCCCGTATCAGAGACCGTATCTGTGATCTGAGTAAAACGCTGGCGGCAGCGGAGTCCACAGAGGAATTCATGAAGGATATGGTACAGTTCTATAAAGATTTTGGCGTGGGTAAGCTGGGATTACATAAGGCTTTTCGTGTAGGCCATGATGAGAATGACAATGTGGAGATCCAGCCGATCACAAGGATTGCTCATGTGAAACTGGAGGATCTGGTCGGATATGAAATCCCGAAGCAGAAGCTGATCGAGAATACAGAAGCGTTCGTAAGAGGCAGAAAAGCAAACAACTGTCTGCTTTTTGGCGATGCAGGTACAGGTAAATCTTCAAGTATCAAGGGAATCCTGAACCGTTATTATGATGAGGGACTTCGTATTATCGAGGTGTATAAGCATCAGTTTCAGGATCTGAATGACGTGATCGCGCAGATTAAGAACAGGAACTATAAATTCATTATCTATATGGATGACCTGTCATTTGAGGAATTTGAAATCGAATATAAATATCTGAAAGCAGTGATCGAGGGCGGCCTGGAGAAGAAGCCGGACAATATCCTGATCTATGCAACAAGTAACAGAAGACATCTGGTAAGAGAGAAATCCAGTGACAAGCTGGAGATCATGGATGATGACGATCTGCATTCCTCTGATACAGTGCAGGAGAAGCTTTCACTGGTTTATCGTTTTGGTGTCCGTATTTATTATGGTGCACCGAGCAAAAAGGAATTCCAGACAATTGTGAAAGCTCTCGCAGAGAGAAACGGAATTACCATGCCGGAGGACGAGCTGCTTCTGGAAGCAAATAAGTGGGAGCTTTCCCATGGAGGACTTACAGGACGAACTGCACAGCAGTTTATCGACCATCTGCTGGGTGTGGAGAAGGAATAAAAAAGCAAATAGATGAATGGTAAAGGGGGAACGCATATGGCAGTCATGACATTTGCAGCCATTGATATCGGATCTTATGAAGTCAGTATGAAGATCTTTGAGATGTCAAAAAGAATTGGTTTTCGTGAACTGAATGATGTCAGATACAGTCTGGAAATCGGAAAGGGTGTCTATTCTGACGGAAAGATCGATTCAGAAATGCTGAATGTTTTATGTGAGGTGCTGAATGACTTTAAGAGGCTGATGCGGGATTTTGGGGTGGAAGAGTATCGTGCCTGCGGCACCAGTGCATTCAGAGAACTTGTGAATCCGCTGCTGATCATTGAACAGATCTATCAGCGTACAGGAATGAAAATTGAAATATTAAGCAGTGCAGAACAGCATTTCCTTGGGTACAAATCAATTGCTGCTATAGAAAAGGGATTCAAAAAGATGATCCAGAAAGGCACCGCAATCCTGGATGTGGGCGGCGGAAGCCTTCAGGTTTCCCTCTTTGACAAGGATGCTCTGGTCACTACCCAGGGACTTAAAATGGGAAGTTTAAGAATCCGCCAGCGTCTGCAGGAACTGGAGAAAACAACCATTCATTATGACAAGCTGGTTGAGGAATTTATCCGAAATGACCTGATGAGCTTTCAGAGTCTGTATCTGAAGGATAAGGATATCAGGAATGTGATCCTGATGGGAGATTTTATTACAGATATGATCTTCCAGGAGGAAATGGAAGACAGGATCATTACAAGGGAAGAATTTATGAAACGCTATGAGGATACAGTTGGAAAATCTGTTGACCTGCTGGCACAGGAGATGGAGATTGATCCGGAATATGCATCCCTTGTTGTGCCGACCATGGTAGTGTGCAGAAATTTTATTGATATTTTCAATGCAGAGTCTCTCTGGGCACCAGGTGTTTCCCTGCTGGATGGAATTGCCTATGATTTTGCAGAGAAGAAAAAATTTCTCAAAAGTGTCCACAATTTTGAGAATGACATTCTGGTTACATCAAAGAACATTGCAAAACGCTATTCCAGCAGTAAGAGTCATATCCAAGGAACTATGAATCTTTGCCTGAATATTTTTGACAGTATGAAGAAAGTTCATGGTATGGGAGCAAGAGAACGTCTGTTATTGCAGATCGCGGCACTGCTTCATGACTGTGGCAAATATATCAGTATGGAAAAGGTTTCCGAGTGTTCCTATCAGATCATTATGTCTACAGATATCATTGGGCTGTCCTTTCTGGAACGCCAGATGATCGCATGTGCGGTCAGATTCAATAATTCTGCGTTTGTTTATTATGATGAACTTTACAGTATGGGAATCGCTATTGACAGAGAGAGCTATATCAAGGTGGCAAAGATGACTGCAATCCTTCGCCTGGCAAATGCCATGGACAGAAGTCATTATCAGAAAGTAAAAGGAATCAAAGCAGTGCTCAAAGACAGAGAACTGCAGATGATCGTGGATTCTGCACAGGACATTTCCCTGGAACTGGGACTGCTGAAAGATAAAGAGGCATTTTTTGAAGAAGTATTTGGCATTCGTCTGGTTCTCAGACGCAAGGGCAGAGCGTAAAGGAGGATGAACTTATGGACTTTGAAAAATTTGAAAAGAAAGAATATTTCGTGAATCGCGAGCTGAGCTGGCTCAAATTTGATGAGCGTGTTCTGAGTGAAGCAAGAGATAAAAATCTTCCTTTGTTTGACAGACTGAAGTTCTTAAGCATTACCGCATCCAATCTGGATGAATTCTTTATGGTGCGTGTGGCGTCTCTTAAGGATCAGGTACATGCAGGATATCATAAAACAGACATTGCAGGAATGACAGCCAAGGAACAGTTAAAAGAAATCAGTGTCCGTACCCATGAACTGGTTCATGTACAGTATAATACCCTGAACCGTTCTCTGATCCCTGCGCTTGAGAAAGCAGGAATGCACCTGGTGGCAGCCCATGAGAATCTTACAGAAGCACAGAGTGCATTTGTAGACAGATACTTTGAGGATAATGTATATCCGGTACTTACACCGATGGCGATGGATTCTTCCAGACCGTTTCCGCTGATCAGAAACAAGACATTAAATATCGGTGCCCTGATCTCCAAGAAGGAGAAGAGTGATAAACTCAACAAAAAGGATAAAGCAGGAGAACTTCTGTTTGCTACAGTGCAGGTTCCGTCTGTGCTTCCAAGGGTGGTGCAGATTCCGTCAAAGAAGGATGGAGATACCACAGTGATCCTGCTGGAAGAGATTATTGAAAGAAATATTGACAAACTTTTCCTGAGTTATGATGTGATATGTGCCCATCCTTACCGTATTATGCGTAATGCGGATCTTACCATCGATGAAGATGAGGCAGAGGATCTGCTGGTGGAGATCCAGCGCCAGTTAAAGAAACGTCAGTGGGGTGAGGTTATCCGTCTGGAAGTAGAGGATAAGATGGATGAACGCCTGCTGAAGATTCTGAAGACGGAATTTGATATCAAAGAGGCAGATATTTTTGAGATAAACGGACCTCTGGATCTTACCATGCTTATGAAAGTATATGGTGCGGATGGCTTTGATGCTTACAAGACACCGAGATATCAGCCGGCACCTGTACCGGAATTTCAGAATGAGAAGGATATTTTCCAGGTGATACGTGAGGGCGATGTATTCCTGCATCATCCTTATATGAGTTTCGATCCTGTTGTAAATTTCGTGCGTCAGTCAGCGAAAGATCCGGATGTTCTGGCTATTAAACAGACTCTGTATCGCGTCAGCGGCAATTCACCGATCATTGCTGCCCTTGCGCAGGCAGCAGAAAACGGCAAACAGGTTTCCGTACTGGTAGAGCTGAAAGCACGTTTTGATGAAGAAAATAATATTGTATGGGCGAAGAAGTTGGAGAAGGCAGGATGTCATGTAATCTATGGGCTGGTAGGCCTTAAGACACACAGCAAGATCACACTGGTTGTACGCAGAGAAGAGACAGGAATCCGCCGTTATGTGCATCTGGCGACCGGAAACTACAATGATTCCACTGCAAAACTCTATACAGACTGCGGTATCTTTACCTGCGATGAACGTTTCGGTGAAGATGCAACAGCAGTATTTAACATGCTCTCCGGATATTCTGAACCGAAAAGCTGGAATAAGCTGATCGTAGCACCAATCTGGATGAAGGACAGGTTCTTAAGCCTGATTGAACGTGAGGCAGAGAATGCGAAGAAAGGACTTCCGGCGTTAATCCGCGCAAAGATGAATTCTCTCTGTGATCCGAAGATTATTGCTGGATTGTATTATGCATCTTCCTGCGGAGTTCAGGTGGAGCTTCTGGTAAGAGGTATCTGCTGTCTGAAAGTAGGAGTGCCGGGAATCAGTGAAAATATTCATGTCCGTTCTATTGTAGGGGAATTTCTGGAGCATAGTCGTATTTTCTATTTTGAAAACGGCGGAAACCCGGAAATCTATATGGGAAGTGCGGACTGGATGCCGCGTAACCTTGACCGCAGGGTAGAGATTGTTTTCCCTGTGGAAGATGAGAAGATTAAGAAAGAGCTGGAGCATGTACTTGATCTGGAGTTTAAGGATAATGTAAAAGCTCATATCCTGCAGCCGGATGGAACTTATGTGAAGCCGGATAAACGAGGCAAAGCCCAGATTAATTCTCAGATGGAATTTTGTATGGAGGCAACTGAGAAAGCAGCACTTCATAAACACGAAGAAAAGAAATCCCGTGTATTCATTCCGGCAGAGCCTGCGGAGGATATAGAGGAATAAGAAACAGTCAGAAACAGAAATAAATAACTGGGAAATGTCATGGAAAGCGGTGGAGCTGCCATGGCATTTCTTCTCTGGAACAAAAAATAAAAACCTTTTTTGTGGCAAAAACCGCGTAAATACAGGGCTTTTTGAACGAAAAATTCGAGAAAAATAAAAAAATTGAAATTTTTTTAAAAAAGTACTTGCATTTTAGAAAAAGATGGTGTATATTAAACGAGTCGACAGCGAAGAGCGAACGACAGATAAACAAATGGCCAGTTGGTCAAGGGGTTAAGACGTCGCCCTCTCACGGCGAAAACACGGGTTCGATTCCCGTACTGGCTGCTAACAAAATAGTGAGAAAATAACCAGAGCTTAGGCTCTGGTTATTTTTTGTGTTCAGAAAATTTATAACTGTGTGGAAAGAAAAAGTTGACAGCTGAAAAAACCAATGATAAGATAAATGCACTCAAATTATAACAGAACAGGCTTACAGTCAGAAAAGGATCAGAATTTCGGTTCTGATTATTTTTTTGTATTTTATTCTATTGATAAGGAATGTTTAGGATTGAAAAAAAATAAAATTTCAGTTATAATACGAACAAACGTTTGCGAAATAAAAGTTATTTCCTGATTTGCAGTAAGCAATCTGGTTGATGTTGATATATAGAAAGAAAGGAAATGTAACAGACATGGCAAAGAAAAACACCTATGATGCAGGGAGCATCTCTGTCCTGGAAGGTCTGGAGGCGGTTCGTAAGCGTCCGGGAATGTACATCGGAAGTGTTTCACGAAAAGGATTAAATCATCTCATTTATGAGATCGTAGATAACGCAGTAGATGAACATCTGGCAGGATACTGCAGTCTGATCCATGTGATTCTGGAGAAGGATGGTTCCTGTACGGTTACGGATAATGGAAGAGGAATCCCGGTAGATATGCATGAGAAAGGAGTGTCGGCAGAGAGACTTGTATTTACAACTCTTCATGCAGGCGGTAAATTTGATAATTCTGCCTATAAGACCAGCGGAGGACTTCATGGAGTAGGCTCTTCGGTTGTGAATGCCCTGTCTACATATCTAGACATTAAGATCAGTCGTGACGGATATGTGCATCATGATCACTATGAACGGGGAATCCCGACCATTGAACTTGAGGAAGGGTTGCTGCCGAAGCTGGGTAAGACCAGACAGACCGGAACCAGTATCAATTTCCTGCCGGATCCGGAGATTTTTGAAAAGACCAGATTCTCAGCAACAGAAGTAAAGAGCAGACTTCATGAGACTGCATATCTGAATCCGGAACTGACTATTCGCTTTGAGGATAAAAGAGGTGCAGAGGTCGAGGATATTACCTATCATGAGCCGGACGGTATCATTGGATTTATCAAAGATCTGAACCACAGCGCGGAAGTCCTGCA
Organism: Blautia sp. 1001283B150304_161114_C9; assembly: GCF_015668165.1. NCBI lineage: Bacteria > Bacillati > Bacillota > Clostridia > Lachnospirales > Lachnospiraceae > Blautia > Blautia sp. 1001283B150304_161114_C9. The sequence goes on from NZ_JADPGO010000011.1 coordinate 52,027, forward strand.
TGATCCGGTTTACCTGAAAGGGGAAGCAGACGGCATTCAGGTAGAGGTGGCATTTCAGTTTACCAATGAATTTCGTGAGAATGTACTGGGCTTCTGTAATAACATTTACAATGCAGAGGGCGGTACTCATCTGACCGGATTTAAGACTACATTTACTACAGTCATGAATACTTATGCGAGAGAGATTGGTGTTCTTAAAGACAAGGATCCGAACTTCACAGGTGCAGATATCCGTAACGGAATGACAGCAGTTGTTTCCATCAAGCATCCGGAACCTCGTTTCGAGGGACAGACCAAGACAAAGCTGGATAATCAGGATGCATCACGCGCAACCGGAAAGGTTGTAGGAGAGCAGATGGTACTCTATTTTGACAGAAATCTGGAGACTCTTAAGACCATCCTTTCCTGCGCAGAGAAAGCAGCAAAGATTCGTAAAACAGAGGAGAGGGCGAAGACGAATCTTCTGACAAAGCAGAAATATTCCTTTGACTCTAACGGAAAGCTGGCAAACTGCGAGAAGAAGGATCCTTCCCAGTGCGAGATCTTTATCGTAGAGGGAGATTCTGCGGGAGGTTCCGCAAAGACTGCCCGCAACCGTAATTATCAGGCAATCCTTCCTATCAGAGGTAAGATTCTGAATGTGGAGAAGGCTACTATTGATAAGGTGCTTGCCAATGCGGAGATTAAGACCATGATCAATGCATTCGGATGTGGATTCTCCGAAGGATACGGAAATGACTTTGATATTACGAAGCTTCGTTACGACAAGATTGTGATCATGGCTGATGCCGATGTGGATGGGGCGCATATTTCCACACTGCTCCTTACTTTATTCTATCGTTTCATGCCGGATCTGATTACTGAGGGACATGTGTATATTGCCATGCCGCCATTATATAAAGTCATGCCTAAGAAGGGGCAGGAGGAATACCTGTACGATGATAAGGCACTGGAGAGATACAGACGTGCCCATAAGCCGGGAAGCTTTACTCTTCAGAGATATAAAGGTCTGGGCGAGATGGATGCGGAGCAGCTCTGGGAGACGACTCTGAATCCGGAAACTAGAATGATGAAGCGGGTGGAGATTGAAGATGCGAGACTTGCATCAAGCGTGACAGAGATTCTGATGGGAAGCGATGTCCCGCCGAGAAAGAAATTTATCTATGAGCATGCACAGGATGCAGAGCTGGACATCTGATTTCGCCGGAGTGTTATGTGGAAATTAAGACAGATACATGGATATGTGTCTGAGATGGAGGAAAGAAATTAAATGGAAACAAAACAGGAGAATGTGATTCCTACCGACTATGCGGAGGTCATGCAGAAATCCTATATAGATTATGCCATGAGTGTTATTATCTCCAGAGCCCTGCCGGATGTGCGTGACGGATTGAAGCCTGTACAGAGAAGAACTCTGTATGATATGTATGAACTGGGTATCCGTTATGACAGACCATACAGAAAATGTGCCCGTATCGTAGGTGACACCATGGGTAAATATCACCCCCATGGTGACAGTTCGATCTACGAAGCACTTGTGGTAATGGCTCAGGATTTTAAGAAAGGCAAAACACTGGTTGACGGACATGGAAACTTCGGTTCCATCGAGGGCGACGGTGCAGCGGCCATGCGATATACAGAAGCCAGACTGGAGAAACTGACACAGGATGTCTTCCTCGAAGATCTGGATAAGAATGTAGTAGATTTTATGCCGAACTTTGACGAGACAGAGAAGGAACCGGTGGTACTTCCTGTCAGAATCCCGAATCTGCTGGTAAACGGAGCAGACGGTATTGCGGTCGGTATGGCAACCAGTATTCCACCGCACAATCTGGGTGAAGTGGTAGATGCTGTAAAAGCATATATGAAGAATAACGACATCAGTGTCAAAGGGCTGATGCGCTATCTCAAGGGACCGGATTTCCCGACAGGTGGTCTGGTAGTAAATAAAGATGACCTGCTCAGGATTTACGAGACAGGAACAGGGAAGCTCCGTGTCAGAGGTAAAGTGGAGACAGTGAAGCTCAAAGGCGGCAGACAGCAGCTTGTGATCACAGAGATTCCTTACACAATGATCGGGGCAAATATCGGAAAATTCCTGAATGATATTGCGTCTCTTGTGGAAAACAAGAAGACAACAGATATCGTGGATATTTCCAACCAGTCTTCCAAAGAGGGAATCCGTATTGTTCTTGACCTGAAGCGTGACGCAGATGTAGAGAATCTTACAAATATGCTCTATAAGAAGACAAAGCTGGAAGATACTTTTGGCGTGAATATGCTGGCAGTTGCGGATGGCAGACCGGAGACTCTGAGTCTGAAGCAGGTGATCGAGCATCACGTAGATTTCGTATTCGATGTCACGACCAGAAAGTACACCACACTTCTGAATAAAGAGCAGGAGAAGAAAGAAATCCAGGAAGGTCTGATCAAGGCATGTGATGTGATCGACCTGATCATCGAGATCCTGCGAGGAAGCAAGAACAGAGAACAGGTAAAGAAATGCCTGGTTGACGGTGTGACAGAAGAAATCAGGTTCAAGAGCAAATCAAGCGAGAAAGCTGCGCAGAAGCTGCATTTCTCAGAGAAACAGGCAGCTGCGATCCTGGATATGCGTCTGTACAAACTGATCGGTCTGGAGATCGAGGCACTTCAGGCAGACTATGCAGAAACAATGAAGAACATTGCCATTTATGAAGATATCCTGAATAATTATGATTCCATGGCAGAAGTGATCATGAAAGAACTGGATCAGATCAAGAAAGAATACGGTACGAAACGCCGCACAGTGATCGAGAATGCAGAAGAAGTTGTCTATGAAGAAAAGAAGATGGAAGAAATGGAAGTCACATTCCTCATGGACCGCTTCGGATATATGCGGACCATTGATAAGTCTGCATATGAGAGAAATAAAGAAGCTGCCAATGCAGAGAACAAATATGTGTTTAACTGTATGAATACAGATAAGATCTGTATCTTTACAGATAATGGAAAGATGCACAGTATCAAGGTGGCAGATATTCCGCTGGTTCGTTTCAGGGATAAGGGGACACCGGCAGATAATCTGAGCAATTATGACAGTGCACAGGAACGTATGCTCTATGTAGCACCACTGGCATCTGTAAAAGAAAATACACTTCTGTTTGTCACTGCTGCATCCATGTGCAAGCTGGTGAGTGGTGCAGAGTTTGATGTGGCGAAGAGAACGATCGTGTCTACGAAACTTGCTGAAGAGGATTCTCTGATTTTTGTGGGTTCTGCGGATGAAATGGAACAGGTGGTATTCCAGAGTGAAGGCGGATATTTCTTAAGATTTCAGAAACAGGATATTTCTGCTATGAAGAAAACATCTATCGGGGTGCGTGGAATGAAACTGGCAGAAGGAGATAAGCTGGATCATGCATATCTTCTGGAAAGCCGTCAGGAATATACCATTACTTACCATGATAAACCCTATGTTCTCAACAGGATAAAACTGTCCAAACGGGACAGTAAAGGAATAAAACCACGTATATAAAACCAACAAATCCGCTAAAATCAAGGTTTTTGCAGGAAAAGCCTTGCAATTGCCGGAAATTGGTGTTACAATACATCTAAATTAGAACTTGTTGACAAAGGAGTGGGCGTGAGCCCACTCTTATTTGTTGCATGGAAAGGCAGGTGGGAAAATGAGCAGACGGGAAGAGTATGAAAAGCGCGCAGAGGAACTTCTGGCACCGATCGTAGAACTTAACGGCTTTGAACTGGTTGATGTAGAATATGTGAAGGAAGCAGGTAACTGGTATCTGAGAGGATACATTGACAAACCAGGCGGAATTACAGTAAATGACTGCGAGACAGTCAGCAGAGCATTCAGTGACAAACTGGATGAGAATGATTTTATCGAAGACAGTTATATCATGGAGATCAGTTCGCCGGGACTGGACAGACCGCTGAAGAAAGACAAAGACTTTGAGAGAAACATGGGAAAACTGGTGGAAATCCGTACCTACCGGCCAATCGAGAAGCAAAAAGAGTTCTGCGGGATTTTGACCGCATATGATAGTAACAGTGTGACAATCGATGAGGATGGAACCGAGCGTGTTTTTGATAAGAAAGACACAGCCCTGATACGCCTCGCAATAGAGTTTTAGTTAATTCGGGAGGATAAGAAAAAAATGAGCAGAGAGTTAAAGGAGGCACTGGATATCCTTGAAAAGGAGAAGAGTATCAGCAAAGATACTCTGCTTGAGGCAATTGAGCAGTCTCTGATCCAGGCCTGCAAAAACCATTTTGGAAAAGCTGACAATGTACATGTAACTATTAATCCGGAAACCTGCGATTTTTCAGTGTATGCAGACAGAAGTATCGTAGAATACGTAGAGGATCCTGCAATGGAGATTTCTCTGGCAGATGCTTTGAAGATCACATCAAGAGCTGAGATCGGAGGCATGATACAGGTTCCGATCCAGTCTAAGGAATTCGGACGTATTGCGACACAGAATGCAAAGAACGTTATCCTGCAGAAAATCCGTGAGGAAGAACGTAAAGTGCTGTATGATGAATACTATGGAAAAGAAAAAGAAGTAGTAACCGGTATTGTACAGCGTGTGATGGGCAAGAATGTAAGCATCAATCTTGGTAAGGCAGATGCAGTATTAAGTGAGAATGAACAGGTGAAAGGGGAAACCTTCCAGCCGACAGAGAGAATAAAGGTGTATATTCTTGAAGTCAAGGATACCCCGAAGGGACCTCGTATTCTGGTATCCAGAACTCATCCGGGACTTGTGAAACGTCTCTTTGAGTCAGAAGTTGCAGAAGTAAAAGACGGAACTGTTGAGATCAAGAGCATCGCACGTGAGGCCGGTTCCCGTACAAAGATCGCTGTATGGAGCAACGATCCGGATGTAGATGCAGTTGGTGCATGCGTAGGTATGAACGGCGCACGTGTCAATGCAGTAGTTGAGGAACTTCGCGGTGAGAAAATCGATATCATCAACTGGGATGAGAATCCTGCGATCCTGATCGAGAATGCATTGAGCCCTGCAAAGGTTATCGCAGTTATGGCAGATCCTGATGAGAAGACAGCTCTGGTAGTTGTTCCTGATTATCAGCTGTCCCTTGCAATCGGTAAAGAAGGTCAGAATGCACGTCTTGCTGCAAGACTTACAGGATTTAAGATTGACATCAAGAGTGAGACTCAGGCAAAAGAAGCCGGTGATTTCTATGATTATGATGATGACGAGACTGCAGAAGATGCAGCTGAGGCATCAGCAGAGGAAACTTCAGCAGAAGATTCCCTGACAGAAGAAACCGAAGCAGAAGAAGTTTCAGAGGAAGTTCCTGTAGAAGAAGAGCCACAGGCTCAGGAAGCAGGAGAGAATGAAGACGAAGAATAAGATTCCCATGCGCCAGTGTACCGGCTGCAGGGAAATGAAAAGCAAGAAAGAGATGCTCAGAGTTCTTAAGACTACAGAAGATGAGATCGTGCTTGATACTACTGGTAAGAAAAACGGCAGAGGCGCATATCTGTGTCTTTCCAGAGAATGTCTGGATAAAGCGATTAAAAATCATGGACTTGAGCGTTCACTGAAAACTGCGGTTCCGGATGAGGTATACGAACGACTTAAGAAGGAGCTGGAAGATATTGAAAAATAACAGAGTACTGTCGCTGATAGGGCTGGCTACCAAAGCAGGCAAGACCGTAAGCGGAGAATTTTCCACAGAGAAATCTGTAAAGACCGGAAAAGGACTGCTTGTGATCGTTGCTGAGGATGCCTCCGAGAATACAAAGAAGAAATTCAGGAATATGTGCAGTTTTTATGAAGTTCCGATTTTCTTCTTCTCAGATAAAGAGAGCTTAGGCAGAGCAATGGGAAAGGAGTACCGCGCCTGTCTGGCTGTCCAGGATGAGAACTTTGCGAAAGCAATCATGAAGGAGGTATAGCGATTGTCAAAATTAAGAGTACATGAGCTGGCCAGAGAGCTTGGACGACAGAACAGAGAAGTGATCGAGTTTCTGAAATCAAAAGGCGTTGATGTAAGAAGCCATATGAGTATGGTGGATGAGCCTGCGGTTTCGGAAGTAAAGAATAGATTCAGAAAAGACAATAATAACAGGGGAAAGGAGCATATTGCGAAATTGGAGACTCCCAAGACAGAAGAAAAGGTTGTAACAGCAAAATCGGAAGGAGATAAAACTGAAACACCTAAAAAGAAAAAAAATATTATCCGTGTTTTTCATGCACAGAATGCAAGTGACGGAGGAAAAACAAGAAAGAAATCTGTGAAAGCTGAAGGCGAGAGAACAGGTTCACCAAGAAATGCAGAAGGAAGAAATTCCGACAGTTCAAGAACAGACGGTGACAGACCAAGAAGAAATAATAATGACCGCCCAGGTACAGGCAACAGAAGACCGGACGGACAGAACCGTCAGGGAAGACCTCAGGGTGAAGGAAGATCCCAGGGAGATAACCGCCAGGGAGGACGTTTTGGCCAGGGAAGAAACCAGGGCGAAGGAAACCGTCAGGGAAGACCTCAGGGCGAGGGAAGATCCCAGGGAGGACGTTTCGGACAGGGAAGATCCCAGGGCGATGGTCAGGGCCGTCCGGGCGGAAGATTCCAGGGCGATGGAAATCGTCAGGGAGGACGTTTCGGACAGGGAAGACCACAGGGAGATGGAAACCGTCAGGGAGGAAGACCGCAGGGCAATGGCCAGGGTCGTCCGGACGGAAACAGAAGTGAAGGACGTGACGGACGCTTCGGCGGCAGTCAGGGACGTCAGGGACAGCGCCAGAATACAAGAAAGAATGACGATATGGCATTTGCACCGGAACTGACAAAGACTTCCAAAGACAGCAAGAGAGAAAGAGACAGAGAGAACAAAAACAAGAAAAAAGATTTTGATAAGACACAGAGTGGCGGACGCAGACCAAATCAGGGTGGATTCAATAAGAATTCCAGAATCCCGAAAGCTCTGCAGAAACCGGCTCCGCAGCCAAAACAGGAAGAGAAGAAACCTGAGGTTAAGGAAATCACACTTCCGGAGAAGATGACGATCCGCGAACTGGCAGAAGCTATGAAAATGCAGCCGTCAGTAATTGTGAAGAAGCTCTTTATGCAGGGTATGATGGTTACCGTAAACCATGAGATCGATTTTGAGAAAGCTCAGGAGATTGCTCTGGAATATGATATCATCGCAGAACCGGAAGAGAAGGTAGACGTTATCGAAGAACTCCTCAAAGAGGATGAAGAAGACGAAAAAGATATGGTTTCAAGACCACCTGTAGTCTGTGTTATGGGGCACGTTGACCATGGTAAAACATCTCTTCTGGATGCAATCCGTAAGACAAATGTAACACGTGGAGAAGCCGGCGGTATCACACAGCACATCGGTGCTTCTGTAGTAGAGGTTGGCGGACAGAAGATTACATTCCTGGATACACCTGGACATGAAGCTTTCACAGCTATGCGTATGCGTGGTGCAAACTCCACAGATATTGCAGTTCTGGTTGTAGCAGCTGATGATGGTGTGATGCCTCAGACAGTAGAGGCTATCAGCCATGCGAAGGCGGCAGGCGTTGAGATCATAGTTGCAATCAACAAGATTGATAAGCCAAGTGCTAATATTGAGCGTGTAAAACAGGAACTTTCTGAATATGAACTGATTCCGGAAGACTGGGGCGGAAGTACGATTTTTGTTCCTGTATCCGCACATACAGGAGAGGGAATCGATACTCTTCTTGAGATGATCCTTCTTACAGCCGAGGTATGTGAATTAAAGGCAAATCCGAACCGTTCCGCAAGAGGTCTTGTAATCGAGGCTCAGCTTGATAAAGGTAAAGGTCCGGTTGCCACGATCCTTGTCCAGAAAGGTACTCTTCATGTGGGAGACTTTATTGCAGCAGGAGCATGCAATGGTAAGGTTCGTGCCATGATGGATGATAAGGGACGCAGGATTAAAGAAGCAGGTCCTTCTACTCCTGTAGAAATCCTGGGACTTGGTGATGTGCCGAATGCAGGTGAAATTCTTCTTGCATTTGACAGTGATAAGGAAGCTAAGAACTTTGCAGGTGCATTTGTATCTGAGAACAAGAACCGTCTTCTTGAGGAGACTAAGGGCAAATTATCTCTGGATAATCTCTTTGATCAGATTCAGGCAAGCGATCTGAAGGAACTTCCGCTCATTGTCAAAGCAGATGTACAGGGATCTGTGGAAGCTGTAAAACAGAGTCTGACCAAACTTTCCAACGAAGAAGTGGTTGTAAAGGTGATCCATGGCGGTGTTGGTGCGATCAATGAGTCTGACGTAAGTCTTGCGGCTACATCAAATGCGATCATTATCGGCTTTAATGTCCGCCCGGATGCAACCGCAAAACAGCTTGCTGAGCAGGAAGGTGTAGATCTTCGTCTGTACAGAGTTATTTATCAGGCAATCGAAGATGTAGAAGCTGCCATGAAGGGTATGCTTGATCCTATATTTGAGGAGAAAGTTATCGGTCATGCGGAAGTGCGTCAGCTGTTCAAGGCATCCGGTATTGGTACGATTGCAGGAAGCTATATTCTGGATGGTATCTTCCAGAGAAACTGCAAGGTTCGTATTTCCAGAGAAGGCGAACAGATATTTGAAGGTGAGCTTGCATCCCTGAAGAGATTCAAAGACGATGTTAAGGAAGTTAAGGCAGGATACGAATGTGGCCTTGTATTTGACGGATTTAACGATGTGAAAGAGGAAGATAAAGTAGAAGCTTATATCATGGTAGAAGTACCGAGATAGTAATGGTTTATAAAGGTAGGGTGCGCGATTCATAGTGTCAGGTACAGTGTGGTGCGCACCTTGACTTGATTGTGGTAATTCAGAAAATAATGTGATCAGGATAGTCGATGATCCGGATTGCTCACAGTATTTGACAGAATTGCCGGATATATAGGAGTAAAACTTAAAATGAGAAAAAACAGTATTAAGAATACCCGGATCAATGGGGAAGTCCAGAAGGAACTCAGCACCATTATCCGCAACGAGATCAAGGATCCGCGTATTCATCCGATGACTTCTGTCATGGCTGTAGAAGTGGCTCCTGATCTGAAAACCTGCAGAGCATATATCAGTGTGCTGGGTGAAAAAGAAGCAAAGGAAGCGACGATCAAAGGTCTGAACAGTGCAGAAGGCTACATCAGACGCCAGCTGGCGCGTAATTTAAACCTGAGAAATACACCGGAGATCCGTTTTATCCTGGACGAATCTATTGAGTATGGTGTAAATATGTCAAAGCTTATTGATGATGTTACCAAGAAAGACAGCAACTCCCACAGACAGGATGAGGAGCAGGATGAGAATTAAAAGAGGATGAGAACATGGAAAATATTGCGGAAATACTGGAAGGTGTGAAAACAATGGGAATCGGCGGACATATCCGTCCGGATGGTGACTGCGTTGGTTCCTGTATGGCGTTATATTTATATGTAAAAACCTATTATCCGGAAATTCAGGCAGATGTGTACCTGGATAATCCCAAACCTGTTTTCGGACATATTGACTGTATGGATGAGATTAAAACAGAGCTGGACGGTGACAAAGAGTATGACCTTTTTGTTACCTGTGATGTAAGTGCAAGAGACAGACTTGCCATTGCAGGTCCATACTTTGACACTGCAAAAAGAACAGCATGTATTGATCATCATATCAGTAACTCCGGATTTGCACAGGTGAATCATATCAGGAGAGAGGTAAGCTCTGCCTGTGAAGTTCTCTATGGGCTTTTTGATCCTGAAAAAGTGGTCCGTACCATTGCAGTGCCGATCTATACGGGAATGGTTCATGACACAGGGGTATTTCAGTACTCTTCAACTTCACCGGAGACCATGCGTATTGCCGGGGAACTGATGAAGACAGGATTCAATTTCAGTAAGATCATTGACGAATCTTTCTATCAGAAAACTTATGTGCAGAATCAGGTAATGGGGCGTGTTCTTGCAGAAAGTATCCTGCTTCTGGATGGAAAATGTATTATCGGATATCTTAAAAAAAGAGACATGGAGTTCTATGGTGTGGATGGCAAGGATCTGGACGGTATCGTCAGTCAGCTTCGTCTTACAGCGGGAGTGGAAGTTGCCATGTTTATCTATGAAGTGGAAACTCAGTCTTTCAAAGTTTCCCTGCGTTCCAACGGAAATGTGGATGTAAGCAAGATTGCAGTATATTTTGGCGGCGGCGGTCATATGAGAGCAGCAGGATGTGATCTTCAGGGTTCTGTGTATGATGTGATCAACAATGTGACAGAACAGATCTGCAAACAGTTTCAGGAGCAGGAAGTCTGATGGATGGAGTAATTGTAATCCGTAAGGAAAAAGGATTCACTTCCCATGATGTGGTGGCAAAGCTTCGGGGAATCCTTCATATGAAGAAAATCGGACATACCGGAACTCTTGATCCGGATGCAGAAGGAGTGCTCCCGGTGGCTCTGGGAAAAGCAACCCGTCTGGTGGATATGATCACAGATAAAGAGAAAACTTATGAGGCAGTGATGCGTCTGGGTGTTGTTACGGATACCCAGGATATGAGCGGAACTGTTCTCTCACAGACTACAGAGCTTTCCGTTACAGAAGAAGAGCTTTGCACAGTGGTCAGTTCTTTTGTGGGAGACTATATGCAGGTGCCGCCAATGTATTCAGCACTGAAGGTCAATGGAAAGAAACTCTATGAACTTGCCAGAGAGGGCAAGACTGTGGAGCGTAAATCAAGACCTGTACATTTTTATGAGATAGAAATTCTGGATATCAGTTTTCCGCTGGTGCGTTTTCGTGTGACCTGCAGCAAGGGAACCTATATCCGTACTCTGTGCCATGATATAGGGGAAAAGCTGGGCTGTGGAGCTGCCATGGAAAGTCTTTTGCGGACAAAGGTGGGCAGATTTACACTGGATGATGCCATTACCCTGGCGCAGACAGAAGAGGCGGTGCAGGAAGGAACCATAGAGAGTAAAATCCTCGGTATTGAGGAGATTCTTGCAGAGTATCCAAGGGTATGCTGTACAAAAGAAGGGGACAGACTTCTGGCTAATGGAAATCCTCTTGTACAGGCACTGGTCGATGCACAGGAGAAAAACGGATGGATCCGTATGTGCAGCAGTGAAGGCAGTTTTGCCGGAGTTTACCAGTGGGACGAGAAAAGAAACAGGTATTTCCCTGTAAAAATGTTTTAGGAGACATGATGGAATATTTAAGGATTGAGAATGATTTTCCCAGAATTTCACACAGTGCGGTAACACTTGGGAAGTTTGACGGCATACACCGCGGACATCAGAAACTGGTTGAGAAAATTATTGAGCAGAAACAGGAAGGTGCACAGGCGGTTGTACTTGCGCTTGGAACTGCCTCAAGAACAATCCTCACAAAGGAAGAGAGATGTCGTATATTGGAAGAAATGGGAGTGGATATACTGTTGGAATGTCCGCTCACAGAGAAAATACGGCACATGAAAGCAGAGAATTTTATAAAAGAAATACTGATAGGAGATCTGCAGGTTTCCTATGTGGCAGTTGGAGAGGATTTCCGTTTTGGCTATGAGCGGAAAGGAACTCCTGCCATGCTCAAAGAGTTCGGAAAGAAATATGGATTTCATACGGAAGTCCTGCCAAAAGAAATGGACGGACGCCGTAAGATTAGTAGTACCTTTGTCAGGGAAGAACTGAACAGAGGGAATATGGAAAAATTCCGTTTCCTTATGGGAACAGATTTCTCAGTAGAAGGAATCGTTGAACATGGACGTGGAATGGGACATAAATATCTGCTTCCGACCACCAACCTGATCCCTCCGGTAGAGAAACTGATGCCTCCAAACGGGGTTTATATCACAGTATCCCATTTCAGAGACAGAAGTTATCAGGGAATTACCAATGTAGGTCATAAGCCTACTGTTGGCGGCGAGAAGTTTATTGGTGTGGAAACATATCTGTTTGACTGCAATGAAGATCTGTATGGGGAATACTGCAAGGTGGATTTCAAAAAATTCCTCAGACCTGAACAGAAGTTTTCTTCGCTGGAGGCACTGAAGGCACAGCTGGAGAGGGATGCTGTGAAGGGACAGGAATATTTTGAAACTTTGTAAAAAAGAGGTTTACACGCCAGAATCAATGTGCTATACTAACCAAGGTGAATTTAGCCCATGTTCAGGGACCGGATGCTCCGACCATCTCTTAATGTGTGGCGGTCAATCAATAATAATTATAGAATACAGGAGGAAATCACAATGATTTCAAAAGAAAAGAAAGCAGCGATCATGAAAGAATATGCAAGAACTGAAGGCGATACAGGATCACCGGAAGTACAGGTAGCAGTTCTTACAGCAAGAATTCAGGAACTTACAGAGCATTTACAGAGCAACCATAAAGATCATCACTCCAGACGTGGTCTTCTGAAAATGGTAGGTCAGAGACGTGGACTGTTAGCTTACCTGAAGAAAACAGACATCGAAAGATACCGTGCACTGATTGAAAAATTAGGCTTAAGAAAATAATAGCCTTTTAGTATGCGGAAGGGGGCGGATTTCCATCCGCCTCCCTTTTTATGCAAGTGGAATTGTTGTTTTAATGTGTATGCAATGCGTATTCAGAAACTATGAAACGCAGCAGGAGTTATTTCCGAGACTACTGAAAAGATTATTTTGCAAAATAACTGAAAAAGTAGTTTTTTCAGTTGTTTCGGACTCCTGTTTTAATGTGACATTGTAATACCATGTAAATTTGAAAATTGCCGTCTGATACAGGAATATCTGTCCTGATTGGGGGAAGGCAAAAATTCACAGAAAGATTTGAAAAAATAATAACCAGAATATGAAAAAAGGAGAATGAACATATGTACAAAAGTTATTCCATGGAATTAGCCGGAAGAACCTTGACAGTAGATATCAACCGCGTTGCAAAACAGGCAAACGGTGCAGCATTAATGCATTATGGTGATACTACAGTATTATCTACAGCAACAGCATCTAAAGAGCCAAGAGAAGGAATCGATTTCTTCCCGTTAAGTGTTGAATATGAAGAGAAAATGTATGCAGTAGGCAAAATCCCGGGAGGATTTAACAAGAGAGAGGGAAAAGCAAGCGAGCATGCAATCCTTACTTCCCGCGTGATCGACAGACCGATGCGTCCTCTGTTCCCAAAGGATTACAGAAATGATGTAACACTGGTAAACATGGTTATGTCTGTTGATCCGGAATGTAATCCGGAGATTCCGGCTATGCTGGGTTCTGCTATTGCAACCTGCATTTCCGATATCCCCTTTGACGGTCCATGTGCAACCACACAGGTTGGTCTGATCAATGGTGAATATATCATCAACCCTACCATGGCACAGAAAGATGTATCTGACCTTCAGCTTACAGTAGCTTCCACAAGAGAGAAAGTAATCATGATCGAAGCCGGCGCAAAAGAAGTTCCGGAAGACAAGATGATCGAAGCTATCTATAAAGCTCATGAAGTAAACCAGGAGATCATCAAATTTATCGATAAGATCGTAGAAGAATGCGGAAAACCGAAACACAGCTACGAATCATGTGCAGTTCCGGAAGAACTCTTCGCAGCGATCAAAGAAATCGTACCTCCGGCAGAAATGGAAGTTGCCGTATTCTCTGACGATAAACAGACAAGAGAAGAAAATATCCGTCAGGTAACAGAGAAACTGAAAGAAGCTTTTGCTGACAAGGAAGAGTGGCTTGCAGTTCTGGGTGAGGCTGTATATCAGTACCAGAAGAAGACTGTCCGCAAGATGATCTTAAAAGACCACAAACGTCCTGATGGTCGTGCCATTACTCAGATCCGTCCTCTGGCAGCAGAGACAGATATTATCCCGAGAGTACATGGTTCTGCTATGTTCACACGTGGACAGACACAGATCTGTACCATCACAACTCTGGCTCCTCTTGCAGAAGCACAGAAGCTTGACGGACTTGACGAATTTGAAACTTCAAAGAGATATATGCATCACTACAATTTCCCGTCCTACTCTGTAGGTGAGACAAAACCATCCAGAGGACCGGGACGTCGTGAGATCGGACATGGTGCACTTGCTGAGAGAGCATTAGTTCCTGTACTTCCAAGCGAAGAGGAATTCCCATATGCGATCCGTACTGTATCTGAGACATTTGAATCCAATGGTTCTACTTCTCAGGCAAGTATCTGTGCATCCACAATGTCTCTGATGGCAGCCGGTGTACCGATCAAAAAACCGGTAGCAGGTATTTCCTGTGGTCTGGTAACAGGCGATACAGATGATGATTACATTGTTCTCACAGATATCCAGGGACTTGAAGACTTCTTCGGAGATATGGACTTCAAGGTAGCCGGAACTCATGACGGTATCACAGCAATCCAGATGGATATCAAAATCCATGGACTGACAAGACCGATCGTAGAAGAAGCAATCAGACGTACAAAAGAAGCAAGAGAATATATCCTGACAGAAGTTATGGAGAAATGTATTGCAGCTCCACGTACATCTGTAGGCGAATATGCTCCGAAGATCATTCAGATCCAGATCGATCCTCAGAAGATCGGTGATGTTGTAGGTCAGAGAGGAAAGACTATCAATACGATCATCGAGCGTACAGGTGTTAAGATCGATATCACAGACGAAGGTGCGGTATCTATCTGTGGAGTTGATCAGAAGAGCATGGATGAGGCAGCTAACATGGTTAAGATCATTGCAACTGATTTTGAAGCAGGACAGATCTTTACAGGTAAAGTTGTCAGCATCAAAGAGTTTGGTGCATTCGTTGAATTTGCACCGGGTAAAGAGGGAATGGTACACATTTCCAAGATCTGTAAAGAAAGAATCAATCGTGTTGAGGATGTTCTCACACTTGGTGATAAAGTTAAGGTTATCTGCCTTGGCAAAGACAAGATGGGAAGAATCAGCTTCAGCATGAAGGACGTACCGGAAGAAGCGTAAAAAATTATGAGATATCACAATATTACCAAGGACGATATGCTTAATGGCGACGGACTTCGTGTAGTGCTCTGGGTGGCAGGATGCAATCACTGCTGTCCGGAGTGCCAGAATCCTGTCACCTGGGATCCAAACGGCGGACTGCCTTTCGGCGAGGCAGAACGCAAGGAGATTTTTGCGGAACTGGATAAGGATTATGTGAGCGGAATTACCTTTTCAGGTGGAGATCCACTGCACCCGGCAAATATCACTGAGGTAACAGCCTTTGTGAAGGAGATCAGAAAGAGATATCCTGGTAAAACAATCTGGCTTTATACAGGTTTCCTCTGGGAGGAGATCTGCAAAGAAGAGATTGTGCGTTATCTGGATGTCTGCGTAGACGGTGAATTTGAGGTGGACAAGAAAGAACTTTCCCTTAAATGGAAAGGTTCCAGCAATCAGAGAGTGATCGATGTTCCCAAAACTCTTCATGAAGGAAAAGTCGTATTGCATAAATAAGAAATATACAGGCAGTTCAAGTATACGTCAGGTGTACCTGAACTGCTTTTTTACTGAATCAGTCAGTGATGATCACAAATATTGTTACTGTTCACTCCGTTTACAGTAACGTAGCCAAAATTCATTCCAGATTGCCTGCGGCAATGGAATTTTGGCTCGTATGTCTCGGGATTTTGGCATATTCATGCCAAAACACCTCGCGGGATAGTGGTGTGTGAACAGTAACCAAATATTCAGCTATGAGTGTACTGCGAAGCAGGTGTGTTAGCTTTGCATGACCAGACAGGAGGAAAAACAGATGAAACGAATCGCAAAATTTCACAAAGTAAGTAAAGAACGCTTTACAGCAGACTGGATGGATACGTTTGCACAGTCTCAGGAAGAAGCAGAGAAAGTATACGAAGCCATCCGTCTGCCAAAGCGGGCAACAGCAGGCAGCGCAGGCTATGATTTCTTTGCACCTGCTGAATTTACTCTGAAACCGGGTGAGACAGTGAAGATTCCTACAGGCATCCGGGTAGAAATGCAGCCGGAATGGGTGCTGAAATGTTATCCGAGAAGCGGACTTGGGTTCAAATACCGTCTTCAGCTCAACAACACCGTTGGTATTATTGACAGTGATTATTTCTATTCAGATAACGAAGGGCATATTTTCTCAAAGATCACAAATGATTCCAATGAAAACAAAACTCTGACAATCCCGGCAGATACAGGATTCATGCAGGGAATCTTTGTAGAGTATGGAATCACAGTAGATGATGATGCTACAGAAATCCGTAACGGAGGATTTGGAAGTACTACTGCGAAATAGTGAGAAAAAGAAATGTAATGTTCTGGCGGAGCATATTTCACAAAGTTTATAGATGAAATCAGAGCCAGAATGTAAAAAAAGTAGAACATAGGGATGAATCTGAGATTTTTACTTTACGTTCTGCTTTTTCTTTGTTATAATATTTTGAGATTCAAAATATTTGCAATACATACAATTCAAGCGTATATACTGCGGAACAGTTATTCGATTATGAACAAGTAACGAAGCGGATGATTTTATCCGCTTGACTAAAAAATATCAGGCAAAGAAATAAATTCAGGGAGAAAAGTTATGATCATCGAGCCAAAAGTAAGAGAATATATCTGCACAACCGCACATCCGCAGGGATGTGCAGAGAGTGTGCGCAATCAGGCAGATTACGCCTGTAAACAGGGAATGGTAAACGGAACAAAAAAAGCACTGATCATCGGATGTTCTACAGGCTACGGCCTCGCATCACGAATCTGCGCACTGGAAAACTGTGGTGCGGACACCCTTGGGATTATGTTTGAACGTCAGGCAAATGGCAGAAGAACAGCGACACCGGGATGGTACAACACTGCGGAATTTCATCGCCTGGCAGCAGAAAAAGGTGCCTATGCCAAGACTGTCAACGGAGATGCTTTTTCAAAAGAAATAAAAGATAAAGCAATTGAGCTGATCAAAAAAGATCTGGGAAAGGTGGATCTGGTAGTTTACAGTCTGGCAGCGCCAAGACGTACAGATTCTGAAGGAAAAATCTGGTCCTCCTGCCTGAAGACTACAGGTGAGGCTTTCACAGAAAAGAGTCTTGATCTGCGAAACAATGAGATTACAGAGAAAACAGTAGAACCGGCTACTGAAGAAGAGGTTTTAAACACAGTCAAAGTTATGGGCGGCGAAGACTGGGCAGACTGGATTGATGCGCTGAAAGCAGCAGATGTACTGACTGAGAATGCAGTAACCGTAGCATATTCCTATATCGGACCGGAACTTACTTATCCAATTTACTATCACGGAACCATCGGAACTGCCAAACAGCATTTACAGAAAACAATGTCTGAGATCAACCAGGCACACCCGGATGTCTGTGCGGTAATATCAGTAAATAAAGGTCTTGTAACTCAGGCAAGTGCAGCAATTCCGGTTGTGCCGCTGTATTTTGCAATCCTCTATAAAGTAATGAAGAAAGCCGGAAATCATGAAAACTGCATTCAGCAGATTGCCAGACTATTTACACAGAAACTCTACACACCAACAGGCTTCCAGACAGATGAGAATGGTTTCATTCGTATGGATGATTACGAACTGACGCCGGAGATTCAGGAAGAAGTAAAAAAATGCTGGAAAGCTGTTACTACAGACACTGTAAAGGAATATTGCGATATTGATGGTTACTGGGAAGATTTCTATCATATGTTTGGATTCCGATATGAAGATATCGACTATACTCAGGATGTGGATGCTGATATAGAAATTGATGGAGTTGTAATGTAATAAAAAATTCTCTCTTAACAAATGATCATGAAGTATATTGGTTCATAAATGTTAAGAGAGAATTTTTTATTTTGCCTTATGCACCGGATCTGCCGGGTATCCGCTGCGAAGTTTCTGCATTCCACGCTGGAGCGCATCTTTGGAGTTTTTCCAGTCAGCATCCTTATTTCTGTAATCAAACTTATCTGACAGCCATACCAGATCTTCTTCCATACGCTGGAAGTTTTCATCCATCAGCCTGAACATGGCAGGATAAAACTCAGCCTTTTCTTTATCATTCAGATATTTATCTGCACCGTTGCACAGAATCCCGAAGTGATGCAGACAGAAGCCTTTACTGCACAGAATTTTATTTTTAAATTCATTATCCTGCCGATACAGCCAGAAAAAAGTTTCCACATACCGTTTAAATGTATCCTCAATATTCTGACAGATAAAACAGCTGCAATCCTTAAAAGCAGTCCATGCAGCAATCGGATTCTTATCTGCGCTGGAATCTGAACGGCGGAAACGCGCGAGGACCGAGGATTTTCCGGGTGAAAAAGAATCAAACTGCTTTCTCATCTCTTCCCGAAGTTTATGATAATGAGTCTGAAGAATCAATGCATTCCCAAGAGTATTCCCATAATCAAACATTTTCTTCATATGTACCCTGCAAAATCCCGCCTTATCCGTCTGATCCCGGATGTCACTTTCCATATAAGAAGAACTGTTACCCAGTACAAAATCCAGCGAGTTCTGCTCCAGTTCCCGCTCAATAAAACAGAAAGGACACTCGTCACTGGCATTTACCGCATCATTAAGTGGAATGGTATATAACTTTTCTTTCATTTCTATATACTCCATACATCATAGTTTCTGTTCCCTTTATTGTGCATAGAATTTCCGGGAATGTCAAGCAAAAGATTTCCTGTTACTGTAAACGGGTTACTGTGAACGGAGTGAACAGTAATGATTTCTTTTGCAGAGTTGATTTAGAAAAGGGCAGTATGATATTATATATATAATTGAATGCAAACATATGTAAAAAATAATCAAAGAGGGATAAGACAAATGATAAAATTACAGCTTCATGAAAACTGGCAGTTGTGCAATATCAGACAACTGGACTGGATTCCGGCACAGATTCCGGGGGATATTTATGCGGCACTTCTTAAGACCGGAAAGATGCCGGATCCGTTCTTTGGGGATAATGAATATCAGGCGAAAGCACTGATGGAGGAGGATTATGAATACAGAACGGTATTTAATTATGAAGAAGCGCAGTTTAAAGATTGTCAGGAAGTGATCCTGAGATTTGACGGGATTGATACGATTGCGGACATCTATCTGAATGGATGTTGTCTTGGAAAAGTTGATAACATGCACAGAATCTGGGAATTCCCGGTAGGAGAGCTGCTTGAAAACGGCAAAAATACCTTACGCGTTATCATTCGCTCTCCGTTGAAGTTCATGGCAGAGGCATTTAAGAAATATAAAAACAGGGGAAATGAAGACACAATTGAGGGTTTTATGCATCTGCGCAAAGCTCACTATATGTGCGGCTGGGACTGGGGTGCATGTCTGCCGGATGGAGGTATCTTCCGTCCTGTAACACTTCTGGGAATTGAAACTGCCAGACTGGACAGCGTGTATATCCGTCAGGTACATAAGGATGGCAAAGTCCTGCTGGTTCCGGAAGTAGATGTGGAGACTGTTGATGAGGAAGAGAGCGAAGCAGATGGGTATGAAGGTGCACAGGCACTGGAATATCAGGTGACTGTAACTGCACCGAATGGAACAAAAACCATATGGGATGACTGTCCGGATGAAATGGAGATTGAAAATCCGCAGCTCTGGTGGCCAAATGGACTGGGAGAACAGCCGTTATATCAGGTGCAGGTAGACCTGAAAGCCGGAGATAAGATTGTAGACACCTGGTGCAGAAAAATCGGTCTCCGTGCGCTGACCATGCATAGAGAGAAAGACCAGTGGGGCGAGAGCTTTGCTCATGAAGTAAACGGTTATCAGGTCTTTGCCATGGGTGCTGACTATATCCCTGAGGACAATCTTCTGCAGAGAACATCCAGAGAACGTACCAGAGAATTACTTCTTCAGTGCAAGAGAGCGAACTTTAATACAGTACGTGTCTGGGGCGGCGGCTATTATCCTGAGGACTGGTTCTTTGATCTCTGTGATGAACTGGGGCTGATGGTATGGCAGGACTTTATGTTTGCATGCTCTGTCTATGAATTGACACCGGAGTTTGAGGCAAATATCCGTCAGGAATTTATTGATAATATCAAACGCCTCCGTCATCATGCATCCCTTGCCCTGTGGTGCGGAAACAATGAGATGGAAATGTTTGTAAAGCAGGGCACCTGGGTGACAAAGCCGACAGAAATGAGAGATTATCTGTTTATGTATGAGCGCATTATTCCGGAAGTTCTCAGCGAATACGACCCGGATACCTTCTACTGGCCTGCAAGCCCGTCATCAGGCGGTTCCTTTGATGAACCCAATGATCCGAACCGTGGAGATGTGCATTATTGGGAAGTATGGCATGGCAATAAGCCATTTTCAGAATATCGTAAATATTTCTTCAGATATGCATCTGAGTTTGGTTTTCAGTCATTCCCGTCTGTAAAAACGCTTGAAACAGTAACAGATGATCCGAAAGAATTGAATCCATTTTCTTATGTGATGGAGAAACATCAGAGAAATTACGGAGGAAATGGAAAAATTGCCAAATACATGCAGGCAGCATACCGTTATCCTGAGAACTTCAGCGATTTTGTTTATGCATCTCAGCTTCTCCAGGCAGATGGAATCCGA
Source organism: Blautia sp. 1001283B150304_161114_C9 (assembly GCF_015668165.1). NCBI lineage: Bacteria > Bacillati > Bacillota > Clostridia > Lachnospirales > Lachnospiraceae > Blautia > Blautia sp. 1001283B150304_161114_C9. The sequence continues at coordinate 72,548 of NZ_JADPGO010000011.1, forward strand.
TATGGAGTCGAGCATTACCGCAGAAACCGGGGACGTTGTATGGGTGCAATCTACTGGCAGTTAAATGACTGTTGGCCGGTTATTTCCTGGTCATCCATTGATTATTACGGACGCTGGAAAGCGCTTCATTATTATGCGAAGAGATTCTTTGCGCCTGTAATGCTTTCCTGTGAAGAACAGAGCTGGATGACAGTGGAAGCGGATATGAACCGTCAGCATTTTGAATTTGAAAAATCCATCCGTCTGAATGTGACCAATGAAACGCTGGATGCTCACAGGGTTCTGGTGAAATGGGCAGTGCGAAAGAAAGATGCCACAATTCTGAGGGAGGAAGAACAGTGGCTGGAAGTACCGGCATTGTCTGCTGTATGGATGGATAAGGTCGAACTTCCCCAGATTGACTGTTTTAATGAATATGTAAGTTATGAGGCATGGGAAAATGATCAGATTATTTCTCAGGGAACTGTGATTTTTTCCTATCCGAAATACTTTCACTATCTGAATCCCGGACTGGTTGTGCGCGTAGACGGAGATGAGATAGTTGTTAAGGCAGAAGCATATGCAAAGAGTGTGGAAATCCGGAATGAGAATGATGATCTGATTCTTGAAGATAATTATTTTGACATGAATGCAGGAGAATACAGAGTGAAGATACTCGATGGAAAGCCGGATGGACTGAAAGTGCGCAGTGTTTATGATATATAACCTTTATTCATAGTAGTATTTATGGCAGTTTGCGACGAAATTCTGTATAGTAATCCTCTTATATTTACTGCAAACAATCCAGTCCATCATAGCGTGAAGTCCTGTGTCAGATATCTTTGCCGTGCGTCAGCACGCCTGCAGGTATATTCCTTGTCCTTCGCACTCTGCTGAACTGTCTTGATTGCATTATTTTATGGAATTGCTATAAGATAAAAAATAAGAACCATCACACATTTTATGAAATGATGATGGTTCTTATTTTAGTCTTACATATGAAATTCTTTAACAGATCAGTCAATCTTATCCATAGAATCTTTTGCATTCTGGAGAACTGTGTCAAAAGCAACTGCAGCTTTTGCATATTCTTCGTCGCTTTCGATGTTGGAAAGCATCGGATCACCGCTCTCAGTACGGGCAAATGCGTAGAGGTAAACCTCGCCGTTTTCATTCTGACCGTTCTCATCAAGTGGGAGAAGTGCGATATATTCCTTCGCATCTACCGGGAAAACGGTGAGGATCGCACATTCTACCTCTGTATCGTCTTCCATGGTAAGGGTGATTGTCTTGTGGTTTTCAACAGGATCGCATCCGCCGGCTGAACTGCATCCACCACCGCAGGAAGCGCAGTCACTCGGGTTACATCCGCCAGCTGTAAATTCGTCACTCATTTTATATTCCTCATTCTTTCTTATTTATCAGGGACTATGTTTATCTGATGTCAGTTCATTGTAGCAGAAACCGGAAAAAAATGCAATGAGCAGAAACCGGAGAAAAAGAGGTTTTTTACAGTCATGAAACGTGCTATAATAGACCAGAAGCGTTCAGGGGAGAATCGTTAGCAAATGCTGAACAGGGCTAATAAGAAAACAAAGGGGATCAGTTGATTATGAAATTAATCTCATGGAATGTAAATGGTATACGTGCATGCATTGGCAAAGGGTTTGAAGAGAGCTTTGCAGCACTTGATGCGGATATTTTCTGCCTGCAGGAAACGAAATGCCAGCAGGGGCAGGTGAAGCTGGAACTTCCGGGATATTATCAGTACTGGAATTATGCCAACAGACGGGGATATTCCGGAACTGCTGTTTTTACAAAGAAAGAGCCACTGTCTGTGGCGTATGGAATTGGAATTGAGGAACATGACAAAGAAGGGCGTGTGATCACCCTGGAATATGAAAAATTTTATCTGGTGACTGTATATACACCAAATTCCCAGAGTGAACTGCGCAGACTGGAATACCGTATGCACTGGGAAGAGGATTTTCTGGCATACTTGTTGAAATTGCAGGAAAGTAAGCCTGTGATCTGCTGCGGGGATTTCAATGTGGCACATCAGGAGATCGACCTGAAGAATCCTAAGACCAACCGGAAAAATGCCGGATTTACAGATGAAGAGAGAGCATGCTTTGGTAAGGTGCTGGAGAGTGGATTTATCGATACATTCCGTTATTTTTATCCGGATGTAGAGGGCAGATATTCCTGGTGGTCTTACAGATTTAAAGCAAGAGAGAAGAATGCAGGGTGGAGAATTGACTATTTTATCACGTCTCCACAGTTGAAGGATAAGCTTGAAGGCGCAGAAATCCATTCTGAAATTATGGGTTCCGATCATTGTCCGGTAGAACTTCAGATTACATTATAGCGTTGTATAGTGTTTCTGAAAAGTATAATGAGCAACAAGAAAAAATATGAAGGAGAGAAAGAGATGGCTGAGAGCAGAAAGATGAAAACAGAAAAGGGGCTGGCTCTTGTGCCTGGTGCAAATCCGTTGGCAGATGGCTGTAATTTTGCAGTTGAGGTACCGGAAGACAGCAGAGCATCTCTGATTCTCTACAAAAAGAGATCAGCAAAACCTTATGTGGAGATTCCTTTTACAGAAGAAAACAGAACCGGAAATGTATATGCAATGTATATTCCGGATTTTAATCTGAAAGAGTACGAGTACAATTTTCTGATAAATGGAAAGGTGTATACTGATCCCTGTGCGTACAGGATTCTGGGACGGGAACGCTTTGGTGCAGAGGTGGGTACGAATCCGCACAAAGTCAGGGGAGGATTTCTTAAAAAAGAAGTTTTTGACTGGGAGAACGACAAAAATCCGGCTATTCCATATCACGAAATGATCCTTTATAAACTGCATGTGCGCGGATATACAAAAGCGAATCGGACGATAACCGGTACAAAGGGAACTTTTCAGGCACTGGAGGAAATGATCCCGTACTGGAAAGAACTTGGTATCAATACAATTGAACTGATGCCTGCATATGAATTTATGGAAAGCGGTACCTGTAAGAATTCTGAATCTGAGAAAATGGTATCTGAGAAGCATACACAGGGACGTGTTAATTTCTGGGGATATATGTATGGCTATTATTTTGCACCCAAGAGATCTTACTGTGCAACAGATGATTCGGAGAAAGAGTTTAAAACATTCATTAAAAAACTGCATCAGGCTGGAATTGCCTGTATCATGGAAATGTATTTTCCACGAGAATGTAATCCTGTGACAGCACTCAGGGCATTGCAGTTTTGGAAACTTTACTATCATGTAGACGGATTTCATGTATTGGGTGAGGGAGTTTCTGCCAAATTACTGATGCATGACGGGGTTTTAAGTGATACCCGGCTGATGTTTCACGATTTTGATGAGAGCCAGATCCGGAAAAAGAAGAAACCGGAAGACAAATGTATTGCACAGTATAATCCGGGATTTTTGCAGGATATGCGCCGTTTTCTGAAAAGTGACGAGGATATGGTCTCAGCGGCTGCTTACCATATCAGAAGGAATCCAAATATCTATGCAGTCATTAATTATATGGCCTGTCAGGATGGCTTTACCATGAATGATATGGTGACCTATAATTACAGACATAATGAAGCAAATCAGGAGAATAATCACGATGGCAGCAGTTATAATTATTCCTGGAACTGTGGCGTGGAAGGGCCAAGCAGAAGGCTGCAGATCAGACAGATGAGAGAACGTCAGATCAGAAATGCTTTTCTTATGGTGCTGCTCAGTCAGGGTGTTCCTATGATCTATGGCGGGGATGAGTTTGGAAATTCACAGAACGGAAATAATAATGCCTATTGTCAGGATAATCAGGTTGGATGGATTGACTGGAAAGCACTGAAGAAAAATGAATCCCTGTTTCAGTTTGTAAAGAATGCCATTGCTTTCCGGAAAGAACATCCGATTCTTCATGTTCCGGGAGAAATGTACGGAGTGGATTATCAGACCAGGGGACTGCCGGATGTTTCCCTTCATGGAGAACGCGCATGGTATATGAATTCTGAGAACACATCCAGACTGCTTGGAATTATGTATTGTGGCGCCTATGCGCACCGGGCAGACGGCAGCGAGGATGCTTCCATATACGTTGCATATAACTTTCACTGGGAAGATCGTATTTTTGCGCTTCCTAATCTGGCAGGATACAGAAAATGGAAGAAAGTGATTGATACCAGTGCTGTGAAAGAGAATGGTTTCCTGGAGCAGGAACAGGAAACTTATAGTAAAAAGCTGAAGGTCACACCGCGTACGATCGTGGTGCTGATGGCTGTAGAGGAGGAGAAGAAGGATGCATCCGTGGCTGCACTTTAAAACAATAACCAGACATAAGCTGTTGGTTATGCATTACTGTTTCCGGGCTGGTATGTATAAACAGGGACTGCTTCATGACCTGTCCAAATATGCACCTGTGGAATTTCTGGTTGGATGTAAATACTATCAGGGAGACAGAAGTCCCAACAATGCAGAAAGAGAAGATACAGGAATATCAAAATCCTGGCTTCATCATAAAGGGCGCAACAAACATCATTTTGAGTACTGGGTAGATTATGCACCGGGAGATGAGCATATCATCAATGGTGTGCCCATGCCCCGTAAATATATTGCGGAAATGGTGATGGACAGGATCAGTGCTTCCAGAAATTATCTGGGGGATAAGTATGATCAGCATCAGCCGCTGGACTATTATCTGAAAGGTAAGGAAAAGCTGTGGTTTATCCATCCGAAGACAAAGAGAGATCTGGAGGGACTGCTGCGGATACTTAATGATCATGGGGAAGAGGTACTGATTTCCTATATTAAGAATGTTTATCTGAAAAAAGATAAAGCCCTGGAGCGTGTCTGAAAAATCATTCTCGCAATCTGCACGCCCCACTTTGCGGTATATTTTGTCCGAATTCGGTTGTCGTAGCCCACTACGACGCCCTCATCCGAACAAAATCTCCCACAAATTGTGACGCACATCTTGCGTAAAGCATTTTTCAGACACGCTCTGGCAGGCAGAAAACATACAGCAAAAAGAGAATGTAAACAGGCTGGCAGACAGAAACAGATAAATTTCTGATTGACAGAGTACCTGTTTGGGTGTAAAAATATAAAACAGTTACTGTGAAGGTCTTTGCCGGACGGTAACAGTAATAATTCCATAAAATGGCGGAAAAATGTCGAAAAACAAGAAATACACTTGCGTGATGCTAAGGTAATGTGGTAAAGTAGCCGGGTACAGAAGTGGTACCCGGTTACTTTTTGCAGTATATAAAATGACTGTATTCTGTTTTTGGATAAATATGTGAAGGAAACAGAACATACTTTGACAAATCCAGAGTGTATGAAAAAAAGAAGAAAAAAGGAGGAGTAAATTTGAGTGGTACAACAATGGTCATATTGTCCGCATTTGTTGCCTATCTGTTACTTATGATAGTCATTGGTGTGGTTTATATGAAAAAAACAAGCAGCTCGGAAGATTATTTTCTGGGCGGACGTGGACTGAATGCATGGGTAGCTGCTCTTTCAGCACAGGCATCAGATATGAGCGGATGGCTCTTAATGGGACTTCCGGGAGCAATTTATTCACTGGGAACAGGACAGATCTGGATTGCTGTAGGTCTGTTCATCGGAACTGTATTAAACTGGGTGTGTATTTCACACAGACTTCGTAAATATACGATCGCAGCAAACAATTCCCTTACAATCCCGGCATTTCTTGAGAACAGATTTCAGGATAAGAAGAGAATCCTGTTATTGCTTTCATCCATCGTGATCGTAATCTTTTTCCTGGTTTATACAGCTTCTGCACTGGCAGCAGGCGGTAAACTTTTTAACACAGTATTTGGAATTGATTATCATATAGCTCTGGCAATTGGTGCAGCAGTCATTCTCTGCTATACATTTATGGGGGGATTTATGGCTGTATGCGTAACTGACTTTGTACAGGGAACACTGATGCTGATCGGTCTTCTGATCGTTCCGCTGGTTGCATATCTGACACTGAGCGGAAGTCTGAGTGATCTTCTGACACAGAGCGGAGCACCGGGTGGAGCAGCAGCTTTCCTGAATCCTTTTGAGAACGGAGAGCGCCCATATACATTTGTTGAAATCTTTTCCCAGCTTGCATGGGGACTTGGATACTGCGGTATGCCTCATATCCTTACCCGCTTCATGGCTGTAAAGAGTGAGAAAGAATTAAAAAAATCCAGTGCGATCGCAATCGTGTGGGATATCCTTTCTCTGACAGCAGCGTGCTTTATCGGTATTATAGGTCGTGCATATCTGCTTCCGACTGTACTTGGTGAAAATGGTGCATCTTCCTCAGAGAGTGTATTTATCGAGATGATCAATAAACTGTTTTCCAGTCATCTGGGACTTCCGTTTATCGGAGGAATCTTCCTCTGCGGTATTCTTGCGGCAATTATGTCCACAGCGGATTCACAGCTTCTGGTAACAGCGTCCGCAGCATCTGAGGATTTATATCATCAGTTCATTAAGAAGGATGCAGACTCAAAGGAAATCCTTGCAGTTGCAAGACTTACGGTTATCGTGGTGTCTGTTCTGGCATTTGTGATTGCGTGGAATCCGAACAGCAGTATCATGGGACTGGTATCCAATGCATGGGCCGGTCTTGGTGCAGCATTTGGTCCGACTGTGGTAATGTCACTGTTCTGGAGAAGAACAAACCTTGCAGGTGCAGTTGCAGGTATTGTTTCCGGTGGTCTGACAGTTATCGTCTGGGATTATATACCGTTTGCAGCAGGACAGACTCTTGGTTCTTATACAGGACTTTATTCTCTGGCTGTAGGTTTTGCTGTCAGCCTTGTGATGATCATTATCTTCAGTCTGGCTACGAAAGCACCATCCAAAGAAATCACAGATGTGTTTGATAAAGTGACAGGAAAATAATAGAATAGAAAGACTATCCATTTTCGGATGAATTTGTTATAATGGCAGTAGCGCAAAAAAAGCGTTACTGCTTTTTTAACCTGATAAACTGCGGAGCAGTTATTCGGTGTAGAGCTGCGTAGCGAAGCGGACGATTTTATCCGCTTGATTATTACAAGAAGAAGGTGTCGCACATGAAGAAATATGATTATCTGATAGTAGGAGCCGGCCTTTTTGGTGCAGTATTTGCACATGAGGCCACAAGACGGGGGAAAACATGCCTTGTGATCGATAAGAGAGGTCATATCGGCGGTAATATTTACACAGAAGAAGTAGAGGGGATCCAGGTACACAGATACGGTGCACATATTTTCCATACTTCCAGAAAACAGGTGTGGGATTATATCAATCAGTTTGCAGAATTTAATCATTTTGTAAATTCACCGATCGCAGTCTATAAGGATGAGTTATATAATCTGCCGTTTAATATGAATACCTTCCATCAGCTCTGGGGAGTACGTACTCCTGCAGAGGCAAAAGCGAAGATACAGGAACAGATCGCAAGAATGCACATTACCCATCCGAAGAACCTGGAGGAACAGGCGCTTGCACTGGTTGGACAGGACGTATATGAGAAACTGGTAGAGGGATATACAAGGAAGCAGTGGGGCAGGGAGTGTAAAGATCTGCCGGCATTTATCATAAAAAGACTGCCTTTGCGTTATACTTATGATAATAACTATTTCAAAGATCCTTATCAGGGAATCCCCAAAGGTGGATATACACGTATTGTGAAGAAACTTCTGGAGGGTGTACAGGTATGTCTGAATACAGATTTCTTTGCAAACAGAGAAGAACTGACTGCACAGGCAGACAAAGTACTCTTTACAGGTATGATCGATGAATTTTATGACTATTGTTACGGAGAACTGGAATACAGATCACTGAAATTTGAGACAGAAGTGCTGGATATGGGAAATTATCAGGGCAATGCGGTTGTCAATTATACAGATTATGAAGTTCCGTATACAAGGATCATCGAGCATAAACATTTTGAATTTGGTACACAGCCAAAGACTGTGATCACCAGAGAATATCCGGCAGCATGGGAGAAAGGCAAAGAGCCGTACTATCCGGTCAATGACCCGAAGAACAGTGAACTGTTTGACAAATATGAACGTCGCGCACTGGAAGAGAAGAATGTGATCTTTGGCGGAAGACTTGGCATGTATCGCTACATGGATATGGATCAGGTTATTGAAGAGGCACTGTCTCTGGCAGAAACAGAGCTTACCTATGAAGAGCCATGAAAGTAGAGTTTTGGATTGTAAGAGAAAGGTAACTGTAAAGGCAGCAGACAGTTGCAGATAAAGTAACCGGAAAGGACAAATATATGACAGACACACCAACAATTGCTCTTTATTACAGAGAGCATGATCCGATGAAAAGAAAGATGTTTCTTGACCAGTCTATTGCGGCAGGTGAAGATGAGGAGGCAAATGCTGTCCGTAAGGAACTGTGGGAACTGCGTTACGGAGAACCTTCAGAGGCAGGCTCCGGTACACGTGCTGATGGATATCTGGCACTTTGGATGGCAATGGAATATAACAAGGATACAGCGGGAAAGCTGTTTGGTTTAAAGAGGGCCAGAAAAGAAATCGGGAAAAATCTTACCAGGCTGAAATTCAGAGAAATGCAGGAGAAAAGTGAGCTTCACAGAGAACTGCTTTACAGAGAATGCTGCCATATGGTCAAAACCTATATGGAACTCTGCGAGAAGGATAAGGCCTATAACACGATCTTGTGCGGGATTGTCCATATCAGTGAGAAAAGTGCAAAGAGTAAGATTCAGAACGATATTTATACCACTGCCATTGCATTTCCGGAGGAAATCAACATGCAGGAAGAACTGGAAATGATAACAAGGGCAGCAAGAGAAGTTTATGAGGCACATTTCCCGGGAGAAGGCGGATTATAAAGAAAAGCCAAAAAAAAATTACTGGAGGCATACATGAACAAAGAAAATTTGACGGCTTATGAAGTTGTGACAGAAGAAAATCTGACAGATATCCATTCTACAGGCTGGCTTCTGCGCCATAAGAAAACAGGTGCAAGAGTTATGCTGATCGAGAATGATGATGAGAATAAAGTATTTAATATTGCATTCCGCACACCGCCTAAGGACAGCACAGGTGTGGCACATATCCTGGAGCACAGTGTACTCTGCGGTTCAAGGGAATTTCCATTAAAGGATCCTTTCGTAGAACTGGTAAAGGGTTCTCTGAATACGTTCCTGAATGCCATGACTTATCCGGATAAAACCTGCTATCCTGTAGCCAGCTGCAATGATAAGGATTTTCAGAATCTGATGCATGTTTATCTGGATGCGGTATTTTATCCGAATATCTATAAAAGAGAAGAGATTTTCCGTCAGGAAGGCTGGAACTATCATCTGGAACAGAAGGAAGGACCGCTGAAATATAACGGTGTTGTATATAATGAGATGAAAGGTGCTTTCTCCTCACCGGATGAAGTTCTGGAACGGGAGATTATGAATCACCTTTTCCCTGATACCACTTATGGATGTGAATCAGGCGGTGATCCGAAAAATATTCCGGATCTTACCTATGAGAATTTCCTGAATTTCCACAGAACTTATTACCATCCATCCAACAGCTATATTTATCTGTATGGAAATATGGATATGGAAGAGAAACTGGCATTCCTGGATGAGCATTATCTGTCGCATTTTGATTATCTGGATGTGGATTCTGTTATTCAGGAACAGAAAGAATTCGGAGCATGCCGGGATGTGACTCTTGAGTATCCGGTTGCTGAGAATGAGGGAGAAGAGGACAATACCTATCTTTCTTATAACATGGTTGTTGGAAATGCTGCGGACAGTCAGATGGCGATGGCATTTGAGGTATTGGATTACGCACTGTTAAGCGCACCGGGAGCACCGTTAAAGCAGGCACTTCTGGATGTAAAAGCAGGCAAGGATGTCTATGGATCTTATGATGATGGTATTCTCCAGCCATATTTTACAGTAATTGCAAAAGGTTCCAATCCGGACAGAAAAGAAGAATTCGTATCTGTGATCAGACAGGTACTGGGAGATATTGTTAAGAATGGAATTGATAAGAAAGCTGTAGAGGCTGGAATCAATTACTTTGAATTCCGTTATCGTGAAGCTGATTTTTCCTCTTATCCAAAAGGACTGATGTACAGTCTGGATATTCTGGGAGACTGGCTGTATGAAAAAGGAAATCCCTTTGCACAGGTACAGCAGCTTACAGTTTTTGAAAACCTGAAAAAGGCAGTAAACGAAGGATATTTTGAAGAACTGATCCGTAAATATCTTCTTGAAAATCCCCATGGATGCATCATGACTCTTATACCGAAGAAAGGTCTGGCAGCCCAGCGTGAAAAAGAACTGGAGGAGAAGCTGGAAGCATACAGAAGCAGTCTTTCTGAAGAACAGCTGGATGCAATGGTTGAGAAGACGAAAGCACTGGAAGCATATCAGGAAGCCGGCGAAGATCCAAAAGCACTGGAGTGCATTCCGATGTTAAAGAGAAGCGATATTAAGAAGGAAGCTGCAAAGATCGTAAATGAAGAATTAACTGTAGACAACAGTCTGTTCCTTTACCATGATGTATGCACAAATGGCATCGGTTATGTAGATCTGATGTTTAAGACTGACAGTATCGCACCTGAGCAGATTCCTTATCTGGGACTTTTGAAATCCGTACTTGGATATGTGGATACAGAGCATTACACATACGGAGAACTGTTTAATGAGATCAATGCCAATACAGGCGGTATCAACTGTGGGGTAGAGGTTTTTGACAGAGCTGATTCTACAGAAGAGTTTCAGGCTATGTTCTCTGTAAGAGGTAAGGCACTCTATACAAAAATGGATTTCCTTTTCAAAATGATCGGGGAGATCCTGAACAGCTCGAAACTGGAAGATACCAAGCGTCTCTATGAGATTGTTGCATCTGTGAAGTCCAGGGCACAGGTAAACCTGACAGGTGCCGGACATTCCACTGCTGTACTCAGAGCAGCGGCATATTCTTCTCCGATGGCTGCATTCCAGGATGAGATGGCGGGAATCGGATATTATCAGTTTATCGAGAAACTGGAAAAAGATTTTGAACAGCGAAAAGAGGAAACTGTAGAAGAGCTTTGTAAACTGATGAAAAAAATTCTCCGTCCGGAGAACTTTATGATCAGTTATACAGGTGAGAGAGAGTCCCTGGAGACAGTTCAGAAACTGGCGGGAACTGTAAAGGCAGGACTTGGCACAGAACCAGTGGAAAAATCGAAAGAGAAGCTGACTTGCACAAAGAAAAATGAGGGATTTAAGACTTCCGGACAGGTCCAGTATGTGGCTCAGACCGGTAATTTTAAGAAAAAAGGCCTGGAATATACAGGTGCACTGGAAATTCTGAAGGTTATCTTAAGTTATGATTATCTGTGGATGAATCTGCGCGTAAAGGGCGGTGCATATGGATGCATGAGCGGATTTAAGAGGAATGGTGAGAGCTATCTGGTATCTTACCGCGATCCTCATCTGAAACGTACACTGGATGTATATAAGGGGATTCCGGATTATATCCGTAATTTCCAGGCAGATGAGCGGGAGATGACAAAATATATCATTGGTACCATCAGCGGAAAGGATGTGCCAAGGACACCTCAGATGAAAGGTTCTGTTTCCAAGACAGCATATTTCTGCGGTGTGACAGAGGAGATGCTCCAGAAAGAACGTGATCAGATCCTGAATGCGTCTGCAGAGGATATTCATGCACTGGCCGAGATCATAGAGGCAGTTCTGGCAGCAGATCAGATCTGTGTAGTGGGAAGCGAGAGCAAGGTGGCTGAGGCTTCTGATGTACTGATGGAAGTGAAACCACTGATCAATTGTTAAAAAAGGAAAGAACAGAATGAACGAAAATTTTAAATCTGGATTTGTAGCGATTATCGGACGTCCAAACGTAGGTAAATCTACTCTGATGAATCATCTCATCGGACAGAAGATCGCTATCACATCCAAGAAACCACAGACAACCAGAAACCGTATCCAGACCGTTTATACCTGTGACGAAGGTCAGATCGTATTTCTCGATACTCCCGGTATCCACAAGGCAAAGAATAAGCTGGGAGAATATATGGTCCAGGTGGCAGAGCGAACTTTAAAAGAGGTAGATGCCATTATGTGGCTGGTAGAGCCAAGTACCTTTATCGGGGCAGGAGAGCGTCATATTGCAGAACAGCTTCAGGGAATCGGAGTGCCGGTAATCCTGATCATCAACAAAATTGATACTGTATCAAAGGAAGAAATCCTTCCTGCCATTGACACTTACCGAAAAGTATGCGATTTCGCAGAGATTATCCCATGCTCTGCACTGCGTGGACAGAATACTCAGGATATTATCGGTTGTATCCTGAAATATCTGCCTTACGGTCCTATGTTTTATGACGAGGATACAGTTACTGATCAGCCTCAGCGTCAGATCGTGGCTGAGATCATCCGCGAGAAAGCACTTCATGCACTGGATGCGGAAATTCCTCATGGAATCGCAGTTGCCATTGACCGGATGAAAACGCGTCCGGGAAAAAATCCAATCGTGGATATTGATGCGACAATTATCTGTGAAAGAGAATCTCACAAAGGAATTATCATCGGCAAACAGGGTGCGATGTTAAAGAAAATCGGAAGTAATGCAAGATATGAGATTGAGCGTATGCTGGAATCAAAAGTGAATCTGAAGCTTTGGGTAAAAGTAAAGAAAGACTGGAGAGACAGTGATTTCCTTATCAAGAACTTTGGTTACGATAAGAAGGAAATCTAAATAAAAAGACAGTCAGGAAACAGAGAGAATGAGTGATTTGATAACTGTGCAGGGAGTAGTGCTCTCTGCCATGCCTGTGGGAGAATATGACAAGCGGATCGTCCTTCTCACCAGAGAAAGAGGCAAGATTTCCGCGTTTGCAAAAGGAGCCCGCCGCCCAAACAGCCAGTTTCTGGCGGCTGCCAATCCTTTTGTGTTTGGAACCTTTGCCCTTTATGAGGGGCGTTCCAGTTATAATCTGAATCAGGTATCCATCAGTCATCATTTTGTGGAACTGGCAGGTGAACAGCCTGGAATCTACTATGGATATTATTTTCTGGAACTGGCAGATTATTTCGGACAGGAGGGGATTGACGAGAAAGAATCTATGAACCTTCTGTATGTGACAGTGAAGGCACTTCTGAACCCGAATATTGATGACAGGCTGGTGAGGTGTATTTTTGAACTTCGTATGATGGCTGCACAGGGATTGTGTCCTTCACTGTTTCATTGTGTGTGCTGCGAAAGACAGCCTGTGGAGGGAGAAGAGCTTTTCTTTTCTCAGCAGAATCATGGTATTCTGGATAAAGCCTGTCTGGGACATGTAAATGATGCAAAGAGAATCTCAGCACCTGCATTATATGCCATGCAGTACATAGTAACTGCTTCTCTTGGGAAGCTTTATACATTTACTGTTACAGAAGAAGTACTCCATGAACTGGAACGTCATATCCATACCTATATTGCTGCGAACACTGAAAAACGGTTCAAAAGTCTGGAAATTCTGGAAATAATGAGCTGAGATACCTTGAAAAAGAAATCAGATACAGTTATAATAACGTTAATTGTAGCTGTTTATTACGTTAATCAAATAGCGGAATGGATTGTGAACCAAATTGCCTGACGGATATGAACAGTTACACGCATTTTATAAAAAGAACGAGGAGAATAGTCATGGAAAAAACAATGGACAAAATCATTGCGCTGGCAAAGGCAAGAGGATTTGTTTACCCGGGTTCCGAAATCTATGGTGGTCTTGCAAACACATGGGATTACGGTAATCTTGGTGTAGAATTAAAGAATAACGTAAAACGTGCATGGTGGCAGAAATTTATTCAGGAATCCCCATACAATGTAGGTGTTGACTGTGCAATTCTGATGAACCCGCAGACATGGGTTGCATCCGGACATCTGGGAAGCTTCTCTGACCCTCTGATGGACTGTAAGGAATGTCATGAACGTTTCCGCGCAGATAAGATCATCGAAGACTTCAGCCAGGAGAATGGCATTGAACTTGAGAGCTCTGTAGACGGATGGTCTCAGGAAGAGATGATGAACTTCATCAAAGATCACAATGTACCATGCCCTACATGTGGCAAACATAACTTTACAGATATCCGTCAGTTCAACCTGATGTTCAAGACATTCCAGGGTGTTACAGAGGATGCCAAGAATACAGTATACTTAAGACCTGAAACAGCACAGGGTATTTTTGTAAACTTCAAGAATGTTCAGAGAACATCACGTAAGAAAATCCCATTTGGTATCGGTCAGATCGGTAAATCTTTCCGTAACGAGATCACACCGGGTAACTTCACATTCCGTACACGTGAGTTTGAGCAGATGGAGCTTGAATTCTTCTGTGAGCCGGATACAGACCTTGAGTGGTTTGCATACTGGAAGAATTTCTGCCTGAACTGGTTATATTCTCTTGGATTAAAAGATGAAGAAGTTCGTTACCGTGATCATGACGCAGAAGAATTAAGCTTCTACAGCAAGGCTACCACAGACGTAGAGTTCCTGTTCCCGTTTGGATGGGGCGAGCTGTGGGGAATCGCTGACAGAACAGATTATGACCTGACTCAGCATCAGAATGTATCCGGACAGGATCTGACATATTTTGATGATGAGAAGAAGCAGAAATATATCCCATATGTAATCGAGCCGTCACTGGGTGCTGACCGTGTGGTACTTGCATTCCTGTGCAGCGCATATGATGAGGAAGTTCTGGATGCAGAGAAGAATGACGTTCGTACTGTCCTTCATTTCCATCCGGCACTTGCACCTGTTAAGATCGGTGTGCTTCCTCTTTCCAAGAAGCTTAATGAGGGTGCAGAGAAGATCTATCAGCAGTTAAGCAAGAAATATAACTGTGAATATGATGATCGTGGAAACATTGGTAAACGTTACAGAAGACAGGATGAGATCGGTACTCCGTTCTGTGTAACTTATGACTTTGAGTCCGAAAACGACGGAGCAGTTACAATCCGCGACCGTGATACTATGGAGCAGGTTCGTGTGAAGATTGATGAACTGGATGCATATTTTGCGGATAAATTTACATTTTAACTGAAAAAACAGCAAAGGAGCTGTATCGGATGGGAATCCGGGTACTCCTTTGCTGTTTTTTATTACAAAATACAGATTATAAAAATTCGTTACTGTTCACTCCGTTCTCAGCAACACGCTTCGCGATGCAGGAAATATGAACCTCCTTGTGCAATGCCCAAGGAGTATCGTTTGCTTCGCAAACTTAATTTATGCTAATCGCATAAATTCGCGCAGTATGTCTCGGGTTTTCTGTGACCTTCGCTCACAAAAAACACCTCGCGGGATATTACCAGTGAACAGTAACAAAAATTCGACATCAAAAGTTATCAAAATAATTTTTGCTTGTGTAAATATTCATTTTTTAGTATAATGTGCGATAATAACATGAAAAGGAGGCAATAAAAATGAGCGAAAAGAAAAAGAGTGGCGGAGCCTTACTTGGCGCAGCGTTTCTGATGGCCACATCTGCAATCGGACCAGGATTCCTGACACAGACAGCAACCTTTACCGGACAGTATCAGGAAAGTTTTGGATTTGTTATCCTGGTTTCCGTAATCCTTGCAGCCATTGCACAGCTGAATATCTGGCGTGTGCTTTGTGTGACCGGACTTCGTGGTCAGGATGTTTCCAATAAGGTACTTCCGGGACTGGGATATCTGGTATCGATACTGATCGTATTCGGTGGTCTGGTATTTAATATCGGAAACGTAGGTGGCGGAGCACTTGGTTTTAACACATTGCTTGGAATACCTACCAAAGTTGGTTACATACTGGCAGGTCTTTTGGCAATCCTGGTATTTGTGCTGAAAAATGCCAAAAGTGCCATGGATACTATTACCAAGGTACTGGGTGCCATTATGATTATCGTAATCTTTGTTGTGATCATTGTGGTAAAACCACCGGTAGGAAGTGCATTGAAGAATACATTTGTACCGGAAGCCGGTGCCACAAATCTGATTCCTGCAATCCTTACACTTTTGGGAGGTACTGTTGGAGGATATATCACTTTCTCCGGCGCACATCGTCTGATTGATGCAGGAATTACAGGCGAGAAGAACCTGAAAGAGATCAACAAGAGTTCTGTTATGGGTATGATCATTGCTACGATTGTTCGTATTTTCCTGTTTCTGGCTGTTCTGGGCGTTGTTGTCAAGGGCGTAACACTGGATGCTGCAAATCCTGCAGCAGACGCCTTCAAGCAGGGGGCTGGTGAAATCGGATACCGTTTTGCAGGTCTGGTTCTTCTGTGCGCAGCAATCACATCCATTATCGGTGCAGCTTATACTTCAGTTTCCTTCCTGAAGACTTTCAGCAAGTCTATCGAGGAAAATGAAAATAAAGTGATCATCGGATTTATCATTATTTCTACAGCCATTATGTTTATCCTTGGAAATCCGGCAGTACTTCTTGTACTTGCAGGTGCTGTGAATGGTCTGATCCTTCCGATCACCCTGGCAATCTGTCTGATCGCTGCACATAAGAAATCTATTATGGGAGAGAATTATCATCATCCGGTAGTACTTACCATTCTTGGAGTGATCGTGGTAATTCTTACAGCATACCTCGGTGTGACTACATTTGTATCTAAGATCGGTACATTGTTATAATTGAGGAAAATGTATCCGGTTTTCAGACTGGAGAGTATGTCAAAAAGGTGTGATCGTCCAGGTTACACCTTTTTGGTTCATTAACAGCCATGTGATGCAGAAAGAAGCAGATAAAAAGACATGGCGAAAAGATTAAGAAAAGAGGAGCAGATTATGCCGGACATTAGAATTTTAACAGAAGGTGATTCTTCTGTTCTGGTTGAATTTGGCAAAGAGATCAGTCCGGAGATCAACCGGAAGATCACTGCCACTGTACAGCTTATGAAAGAACAGCATATAGAGGGAGTTGTAGATATGATCCCTGCGTTCTGTTCTTTGCTGGTTAATTATGACCCGCGTGTGATTTCCTACGATGACCTGAAAAAAAGACTGGAAATTCTGTTAAAGATGGAAGTTACAGCAGGTGAAGGATGCAGAAAAGTTTATGAGATCCCTGTATGCTATGGAGGAGAATATGGTCCGGATATTGAGAATATTGCAGAACATGCCGGACTTTCCGTAGAGGAAGTAATAAAGATTCATTCTTCCAGAGATTACCTGATCTATATGCTTGGTTTTCTTCCGGGCTTTTGTTATCTGGGCGGGCTGGATGAAAGGATCCATACACCCCGTCTTGCAAATCCCAGAATCAAGATCAATGCAGGAAGTGTGGGAATCGGTGGTTCCCAGACAGGGATTTATCCTCTGGATTCTCCGGGAGGATGGCAGCTGATGGGAATGACACCTGTAAAAACCTATGATCCGGACCGTGAAATCCCGATTCTGGTAGAGGCAGGAGATTATATCCGTTTTGTACCGATCGATGAAGATGAGTACAAACGGATCAGAGAATTAGTAGAACGTGGCGAATACCAGTGCACCGTTCATGAGGAGGCATAAAATGGGAATTCGTATATTAAAAGGCGGAATGATGACAACGGTTCAGGATCTGGGGCGTTATGGATATCAGAGTCAGGGATTCAGTGTGGCAGGAGTCATGGATGTCCGTTCATTCAAAATAGCCAATCTTCTTCTGGATAATCCGGAGAATGAGGCAGTATTGGAGATAACGCTGATAGGCCCAACCCTTGAATTTACATCAGCTACTATCATTGCAATCACAGGCGGAGATTTCCAGCCAACCATTAATGGAGAGCCGGCTCCCATGTATACAGCCCTGTATATGAATAAGGGAGATGTATTGAAATTTGGAAGCGCCAGAACGGGAAGCAGAGGTTATATTGCTTTTTCCAGTTATCTGGATATTCCGGTAGTGATGGGAAGCCGATGCACCAATTTAAAGAGTGGTCTGGGCGGATTTAAGGGAAGAAAACTGGAAGCGGACGATTATATCGGATTTCGTATTAAGAGACGTTATCTGCCGTTTTTCCTTTCCCGAAAGCTTGATATGGATGAGTTTGATCAGACAGAAGCAACACTGCGGGTAGTAATGGGACCGCAGGATGGTATGTTCAGCAAACAGGGCATCAAGACTTTCCTGGGCAGTGAGTATACAGTGACAAATGAATTTGACCGTATGGGCTGCAGGCTGGAGGGACCGTTTATTGCTCCTAAGAAGACTTCGGATATTATTTCCGACGGAATCGCATTTGGGGCTATACAGGTACCTTCCCATGGTAAACCTATCATTCTGCTGGCTGACCGTCAGACAACGGGCGGTTATGGGAAAATTGCCACAGTGGCATCTGTGGATATTCCCAAGCTGGTACAGAGAAAAACAGATGATAAGATACATTTCAAGGCAATTACCGTACAGGAGGCTCAGGCTCTTTATGTTGAGGAAATGAAAGAACTTGACGGACTGAGAAAGATCATTCATCAGCCATGTAAAGAGGTTCTGGATTGCCGTCTGGTGGCAAAGAGACTGCGCAAGCTGTTTGAAGAATAACCGTAAAAAATAATATAAAATAGACAGAAAGGATAATGTTTGATGGATTTAGAGAAGATTGAAGGACTGGTAAAGATTATTGAGGATTCATCCCTTAATGAATTCACATATAAGGACAAGGATGTAAAGATTACAATGAGCAAGCTGGATCATCCTCCTGTAGTTGCAGCGGGAGTTCCTGTGGCTGCATCTGCACCTGTGAATACAATTGTGGAAAAAGCAGAGGAAGAAGAGGAGGAAAGTCTGTTTATCACTTCTCCTATCGTAGGAACCTTCTATTCTGCATCTGCTCCGGATGTACCTGCTTTTGTAAAGGTGGGAGATCAGGTAAAAGCAGGACAGACAGTGTGTATTCTGGAAGCTATGAAGCTTATGAATGAGATCCAGAGTGACTATGACTGTGAGATTGAAGCAGTTCTGGTAAGTAATGAACAGAAAGTAGAATATGGACAGCCTCTGTTCCGTGTTAAGAGACTGTAGGATAAGGAGGCTTTCATATTGTTTAATAAAATTTTGATCGCCAACCGTGGGGAAATTGCAGTCCGGATCATACGTGCCTGCAGGAATCTGGGAATCCGAAGTGTGGCTGTTTATTCAAAAGAAGATGCTAAGAGCCTTCATGTACAGCTGGCAGACCAGCGTATCTGTATCGGAGAAGGTCCTGCCAGAAACAGCTACCTGAACATGGACCGGATCATTGCTGCAGCAGAAAATATGGGAGCAGATGCTATCCATCCTGGTTTTGGCTTTCTTTCAGAAAACAGTGAGTTTGTACGTAAATGTAAAGAAAACGGAATTACTTTTATCGGACCGGATGCAGATGTTATTGATAAGATGGGAAATAAATCCCATGCCCGTAAAACCATGATGGATGCCGGTGTACCGGTTGTACCCGGAACAAAAGAACCTGTATACGATGCAGAAACAGGTAAAAAGCTGGCTGAAGAGATCGGATATCCGGTTATGATTAAGGCTTCCTCAGGAGGCGGCGGTAAGGGTATGCGTGTAGCTGCCAATGAGGATGAATTTGAGTTTCAGTTTAATATGGCACAGAGAGAATCAGCCAATGCTTTCGGGGATGATACCATGTACATTGAACGTTTTGTAGAAAATCCCCGCCATGTGGAAATCCAGATTATGGCAGACAGTCATGGAAATGTGGTGGCACTGGGAGAGCGTGACTGTTCGGTACAGAGAAATCATCAGAAGCTGATTGAGGAATCCCCGTCCCCTGCCATTGATGAAGAAACCCGCAGGAAAATGAATGAATATGCAGTTCTTGCTGCGAAAACAGTAGGTTATACCAATGCAGGAACTATTGAATTTATCGTAGATCCAAAAGGCAACTTCTATTTCATGGAAATGAACACCAGAATCCAGGTGGAGCATGGAGTAACAGAGATGGTTACAGGCACAGATCTGATCATTGAGCAGATTCGTGTGGCTATGGGAGAGGAGTTAAGCTTTAAACAGGAAGATATTCGGATTAAAGGACATGCTATTGAATGCCGTATCAACGCAGAGATTCCTGAGAAAAATTTCATGCCAAGTCCCGGAGTAGTACAGCATATGCATCTTCCGGCAGGCAACGGAGTCCGGGTGGATACTGCCCTTTATACAGGCTATAAGATTCCGTCAGAGTATGATTCCATGATTGCGAAGGTAATCGTTCATGCACCTGACAGAGAGGCTGCCCTGCAGAAAATGCGCTCTGCGCTGGATGAGATGGTGGTCATGGGTGTGGAGACAAACCTTGATTTCCAGTATCAGATTATGAAGAATCAGGTATTCTGTGAGGGAAAAGCAGATACCGGATTTATTGAGAATGTACTGAAAATTAAGGGATGATAAATAAAAAAGAGGTAAGATAAATGTATACAGTAGATTTAAACAGTGATCTGGGAGAAAGTTTTGGAAACTATAAAATCGGTAATGATGATAAGATCATTCCGCTGATCTCCTCTGCAAATGTAGCCTGCGGTTATCATGCTTCAGATCCGGTAGTTATGGGAAATACGCTGGCAATGGCAAAGGAAGCGGGAATTCGTATAGGAGCACATCCGGGTTTTCCTGATCTGATGGGCTTCGGAAGAAGAAATCTGAGTGTTTCCCCTGCAGAGGCAAAAGCATATGTGCTTTATCAGCTGGGTGCACTGGATGCATTCTGCAGAGTAACCGGTGTAAAAATGCAGCATGTAAAGCCTCATGGAGCCTTATATAATATGGCTGCAGAGGACTATGCCCTTTCTACTGCGATCTGTGAGGCAATCAAAGAATTTGACAGCAGTTTGATCGTACTTGCTCTTTCCGGCGGACAGCTGGCAAAGGCTGCTCAGGATATGGGCCTGCGTACAGCTATGGAGGTTTTTGCAGACCGCGCCTATGAAGAAGATGGTACTCTGGTAAACAGACGTAAGGAAGGTGCTGTGATCACTGATGAAAATGAGGCTATTGTCAGGGTGATCCGTATGGTCAAAGAGAAAAAGATTACTGCAATTACAGGAAAAGATATTGATATTCAGGCAGATTCTGTCTGCGTTCATGGAGACGGAGCCAAGGCTCTGGCGTTTGTGGAAAAAATCAGAGAGGCTTTTGCAAAAGAAGGAATCCAGATCCGTTCTCTGGATGAGTTTGTAAAATAAAAGAAATTTAGAAACAACTATTAAAAGGACTGAAGTAAAGAGGCTGTGGCACAGATTTTCTGATTGCCACAGCCTTGTTGCTGTTTTACAGCTTGCAGCGGTCCTTCTACTGATGCTTCAGATTCAACCCCTGCTGTTTTGCAAGTGAAGTGATAATCTCAATACAGTTATCGTATCCAAGGGTTCCGGTATCCAGACACAGGTCATAATCGTGATAAGTGCCAAGCTCATGTTTTGTATAGGTTTTGAAATAGGTTTCACGCAGGTTGTCCATTTTGGTGAGATATTTCCTGGGATCTTCCTTTCCGTTTAAGCCTAATTTCTGAATATGTTCTGTGCGGAGATTCACATCTGCATGAAGGAAAATATCCAGACTGGGAATACCGGCATTTCGCAGGATAAGATTGGAACAGCGGCCGATGATAATACAGTCCTGTTCTGCTGCGAACTGAAGGATCAGCTCTTTCTGAGCCTGGTAAATAGCATCATGGGAACTGAAATAACCTGCAGAGTTATTCAGAATGTTGTCCAGAAGTCTGGCGCTGCGGCTCAGATTTTCACCCTCACGATCAATATCCTCCTGGGAATATCCGCTTCTGGCAGCAGCCTGTTTTGCAAAATCCCGATCGTAATATGGGATACCAAGCCTTTCTGAAACTACTCTTGCAATACTGTGTCCCCCGGCACCAAACTCCCTGCTGATTGTGATGACAGGGTATTTTCTTTCGGACATAATAGATACCTCCATTGGGTTATTATTTATTTTGTTATCCATGTTTTTTCTTTATTGTAACGTTTTTTGTAAGATTATTCAATAAAGATTATCATTTTTTGAAAAAATATGTTATAATTCAAAATATTATGTACCTGAAGGAGATGGATTTATGAGAAACAAAGAGCTTTTCAGAGGCAGGAGAAAAGCTGGCAGGATTGTTGGCCTTGTTTTGACTCTTGCACTTGCAGTCAGCCTTCTGAGTGGTTGCGGACAAAGTAAAGAACGTCTGACGTTCGGTACCGGCGGTACGGCGGGAACGTATTATTCCTACGGTGGTGTGCTGGCCCAGTATATTACCAATAATACAAATGTAAAGGTTACAGCGGTTTCTACAGGTGGTTCCAAAGCGAACCTGCAGTCAGTACAGGACGGAGATTTTCAGCTTGGATTTGTCCAGTCAGATGTAATGGCCTATGCATGGGACGGCGTAAGAGCATTTGAACAGGACGGTGCAACCCATGATTTCAGGACTCTGGGCGGCCTGTATGCAGAGACTGTCCAGCTGTTTACCATGGATCCTGACATTAAGACAGTGGAAGATCTGAAGGGCAAGAGTGTATCTATCGGTGCGGCAAATTCCGGCGTATATTTCAATGCTCTGGATGTATTAAATGCAGGCGGCATTACCCTGGATGATATCCATCCCCAGTATCTGTCTTTTGAGGACAGCAAGGAATCTTTGAAGGATGGAAAAATTGATGCTGCGTTTATTGTTGCAGGTGCACCTACGACAGCTATCACAGAGCTTGCAACTACCAATGGTGTCTATATGATCAATATTGACGGTGCGATCAGGGATTCAATCCTGAGTGACTGTCCATATTATACATCCTACCAGATTCCGGCAGGAACCTATCCGGGACAGGATGAACCGGTAGAGACAATCACCGTTAAGGCAACAATTGTTGTATCTGAGAATCTGGACGATGATACAGTGTACGATATGACGGCTGCTATTTTTGACCATGCAGATGAGATTGCATCCGAGAATGCAAAGGGAGAGGAGCTTTCCCTGGAGAATGCCACTACAGGTATGACGATACCGTTCCATGAAGGTGCTGCACGTTACTATGCAGAGCATGGAATTACAGTTGACACGAAAGGGGAATAACCGGTATGAAAGAATATAACAGTAAAAAAGTAAATACATCTCCGGTGGGACAGTCAGAGTCTGAGGGAGCTGATGTAGATGCGGTTATGAAAAAATATGACCGTGAGTCTAATATCCGTATATGGACAGGAAAATATAAGATTGCTATCCGCGGAATTCTCATCGCCTTCTCACTGTGGTGTATCTATGTAACACTTTTTGCAACCTTCCTGGAAGAAATTCGACTGACTTCTTTCCTGGGACTGATCGTTCTGATCGGGTTTCTGACTTATCCGGCAAAGAAGGGTGACATCAGAGAGAATTATATGCCGATAAGCGATATTATTTTTATGCTGCTTGGCACAGGAGCATTTCTGTATTTCACTTTTAGTGCGAATAAAATTATTAATCAGGGTACCAGATTTGAATCATATCAGATCATTATCGGTATTATTGGTATTCTGGCACTTGTTGAGCTTACCAGACGCTGTGTTGGTCTGCCAATTCTGATTGTAGCCGGCTTTTTCCTGATCTATGCGCTGGCTGTAGGACTTACAAACCCGGCGTTTTTTGGCAGGGTGAAATTCCTGGTACGTAATCTTTTTTATACAAAAGAAGGTATTTTTTCCACACCAGTAAATGTATGCTCTAAGTATATTGTAGTGTTTATTATTTTTGGTGCGTTCCTGGAGAGAACAGGAATCTCTAATTTCTTTATCCAGCTTGCAAACTGCGTGGCTGGAAAATATGCAGGTGGTCCTGCGAAGGTAGCAGTTATCAGTTCTGCTCTTTGCGGAATGGTTTCTGGTTCCTCTGTAGGTAATACAGTTACCACAGGTTCTGTTACTATCCCTATGATGAAAGAAACCGGATACAAGTCGGAGTTTGCAGGTGCAGTAGAAGCGGCTTCTTCTACAGGTGGACAGATTATGCCGCCGATTATGGGAGCTGCCGCATTCCTTATGGCTGATTTTATAGGAGTACCCTATTCACAGATTATCGTCAGGGCAATCCTGCCGGCATTGCTGTATTTTACTGGAATCTTTATCGCAGTTCATCTGGAAGCTAAGAAACTGGGGCTTTCCGGTATTCCGAAAGAAGAACTTCCTGTATTTAAGATTCTGATCCGTAAGATTTATTTGTTATTACCGTTGATCATGCTGGTTATCTGGGTATCAGGAAACTATATGACAATGCAGAAAGCCGCAAGTTATGCAATCGTTCTTTCTATTATAGTAAGTCTGTTTGATAAAGAGAACAGAATCAGTGTTACAAAATGTCTTGATGCCTTGGAAGCAGGTGGAAGAGGTGTTATTTCTGTAGCTGTAGCCTGTGGTGTTGCAGGTATTATTTCCGGTTCCATTACTATGACAGGCCTTGCAAATGACCTGATTAACGGAATTATCAGTGTTGCAAACGGAAAACTGATCATTGCGCTTCTTTTGACAATGCTTTGCTGTATTGTTCTTGGTATGGGTGTTCCGACTACTGCAAACTACTGTATCATGGCAGCAACCTGCGCACCGATTCTGGTACGTATGGGAGTGCCGATTATGGCAGCCCACTTCTTTGTATTTTACTTCGGTATTGTAGCAGATATTACACCTCCGGTAGCACTTGCTGCTTATGCAGGTTCTGCCATTGCAAAATCGAACCCAATGAAGACTGCGTTTACAGCTTCGAAACTGGCGATTGCAGTATTTATTGTACCTTATGTATTCTGCTTTAATCCGTCCATGCTTCTGATCGATACCACTGCTGTCAGTGTAGTTCAGATCTTTATTACTTCACTGATCGGTGTATTTGGTCTGTCAGCGTCACTGGAAGGATATCTGTTTACGAAGATGCCTGCAATTGTCCGCGTTATGCTGGCTGTAGGAGGACTGATGCTTATCAATCCAACGCTTTTGACGGATATTTTGGGACTGCTTCTGATCGTTGCCGGATGTGCATGGCAGAAAATGCAGCAGAATAAAACGAAGGTAGTGGCCTGACAGATAAAGTTCTGATTATTTGTTCTACAGTGGGCTGGAAGGAGAGTTTCGTAAGATTGGGGGAAAATATGCATAAAAAAATATCAATTGAACAGTCAAAAATATCAGACGGCATTAATTTTGTTGAGAATGGTCTTGCAGAATTAAAAATTGCAAAAAAGCAAAGAATGAAGACCATGCTTGTGGTAGAGGAAGCGCTGGTCAAACTGACTGAACACGCAGAGAGTCAAGATGATCAGATTGGTATCAGTTTAAATAAAAATCTGAACAGGATTTATGTCAATATGACTCTCAGGGGACAGGAATTTCAACTGATACAGGGATATACAGTTGAGGAGGTACTGAACCGGGAGAATGATGATCAGCAGTCTTCGCAGGAAGAAGAGGGAATGATCAGAGATATCCTTCTGAGATCTAATAAAGACCAGCTGCGCTATAAGAATAAGAATCATACAAATATGGTGGAGATCATGGTACAGAAAAATCCACATGCAATGGCAATACAGACAATGTTTGCCCTGGCAGCAGCCATTGTGGTGGGAATGCTTATGAAGACCTTTGTACCTGATACAGTTAATACTGCATTAAATGATAATATCTTTTCATCTATCAGTACCATGTTTCTGAATGCATTAAAAATGATCGTAGGTCCTGTGGTATTCTTTTCCATTGTCAGCAGTATTTCTCAGTTTGGAGATCTGAAGGAGGTTGGCAGGATCGGTGGTAAGATTATGGGATTTTATATGCTTACGACTGTACTGGCTATTCTTTCCTCAACTGGTATTTTTTATGTTTTTCAGCCCGGAGATCCGAGGCTTGCATCAAAGTTGACTGCAGATATGTCAGCAATTGCATCTTCGGATGTCAGTATCTCTATTAAGGATACTATTGTTAATATTATTCCTTCGAATTTTGTGAAACCTTTTCTGGAATCCAATATGCTGCAGCTGATTTTTCTTGCAATCCTGATCGGGATCGCACTTGGAAAGATCGGAGATTATTCCAAAATATTGAAGGATATATTTGAAGCCTGTAATTCACTTTTCCTGAAGATTACGGTTATTCTGGTTCAGTTTATACCGATTGCAACATTTGCATCTGTTTTAACAGTTATATTAAAGACAGGACCGGATGTATTACTGTCAATGCTGGCAATGTTGGGAACTTTTACAGTTGGTATTATTGTAATGCTGGTAATTTACTGTCTGCTGATCCTTTTGATCGGACATCTGACTCCTGTACCGTTTATAAAGAAATACAGCCCTACTATGTTGCAGGTGTTTGGACTGGCATCCAGTAATGCTGCGATCATAGTAAATATGGATGCCTGTGAACATAAGCTTGGCATTCCAAAGAAAATCTATTCTCTGTCAATTCCTTTAGGTGCAACAGTGAATATGGATGGAACCTGTATATATCTTGTAATATTCGGCATGACACTGGCAAGGATCTTTGGGGTGGAGATCAGTGGAGGAATGCTGTTGTCCATGTTTTTCTCTGTTCTGGTCCTGTCGGTGGGAGCGCCGGGAGTGCCGGGAGCAGGGCTTGTGTGTCTGTCAGTATTGCTGACTCAGATGCAGGTGCCTTTGGCTGGAATTGGTCTGGTCATGGGAATGGATTCGCTTCTGGGTATGATGCGTGCCATGAGCAATAGTCTTGGTGATGTGGCAGCATCCCTGATCGTTGCAAAATCAGAGAAAATACTGGATATGGAAAAATATATGGAGCGCAGCAGAGAAGAAGAATAGCAGAAGAAAACAGAAAAAGAGTATAAAAAAATACAGCTGACAATCGGTATAATATATGCCGGCTGCCAGCTGATTTTTTATGTTATAGGAAATTACTCCGTCTTGTTAGAAATCCAGTTCCTTGAGATAACGTCCCAGTGCATCCTGCCAGGTGGGGAGTGGTGTGAAACCATTGGCTGTCAGTTTGCTCTTATCCAGGCGGCTGTTAAACGGTCTGGCTGCTTTGGAAGCGCCATACTCTGCAGTTGTGACGGAGTTGACTGTCATGTTTTCCGGGAGATATTCCGGGTGTCCCATGGCAGCGGCCTGACGGAAGATTTCTTTTGTGAAATCATACCAGCTGATATATCCGCCCTCATTGGTTGCATGATAATAACCGTATTTTTCAGTTTCGATCATATCTACCAGAAGTCTTGCCAGGTCATAGGTATAAGTAGGTGTACCGATCTGGTCATTGACTACGGAGAGAGTATCATGAGTTTTTCCGAGGTTGATCATGGTTTTGATAAAGTTCTTGCCGTTTTTGCCGAATACCCATGCAATACGGACGATAAAGAACTTATCAACTGTGCTGGATACGGCAAGTTCACCGTCCAGCTTTGTCTGTCCATAGACATTTAATGGTTTATAGTCCTTGCAGTCAGGCTCCCATGGAGTGATTCCCTGACCATCGAATACATAATCAGTGGACAGATACAGCATCTTGATGTCAAGCTCTTTGCACACATCAGCAATATTCTGAGTTCCGGTTACATTTACCAGACGGACCTTCGGCTGATTCTCTTCATCTTCGGCAGCATCTACAGCTGTCCATGCAGCACAGTGGATCACAGCGTCAACATTTGCTTCTTTGATGACTTTTTCTACAGAAGTCTTGTCAGTGATATCCATCTGCACATAAGGCATTGTGGTAACTGCAGTGCCGTCTGCGATTCCGCTGTAGGAAGGAGCAATGTCGCTTCCCACACCTTCATAGCCGCGTCTCGCAAGTTCGTTCATAACATCATGTCCAAGCTGACCGCCTACACCTGTTACAAAAACTCTCATAATTTTATGCCTCCCCGCGGTGTGCGTACATTTTTTCATAATAGTTCTGATATTCTCCGGAGATGATCGTTTCCCACCATTCTTTGTTATCCAGATACCATTTGATAGTCTTCTTGATACCGTCTGCAAATTTTGTTTCCGGTAACCAGCCAAGTTCGTTGTGGATCTTGGTCGGATCAATGGCATAGCGCATATCATGACCTTTACGGTCTGCCACATATGTGATCAGACTTTCCGGTTTGCCAAGCTCTTTACAGATGATCTTAACGATATCAATGTTTGTCATTTCGTTGTGACCACCTACATTATAAACTTCGCCTACACGTCCTTTGTGGATGATCAGGTCGATCGCGCGGCAGTGATCCTCTACATACAGCCAGTCACGTACATTTTCACCTTTTCCGTAAACAGGAAGTGGTTTGTCATTTAATGCGTTGGCGATCATTAACGGAATCAGTTTTTCCGGGAAATGATATGGTCCGTAATTGTTGGAGCAGCGGCTGATGGTTACAGGCAGTCCGTAGGTTCTGTGGTAAGCCAGCACCAGAAGGTCTGCAGAAGCCTTGGAAGAGCTGTAAGGACTGCTTGTATGGATTGGAGTTTCCTCTGTGAAGAACAGGTCAGGTCTGTCTAATGGAAGATCTCCGTAAACTTCATCAGTAGATACCTGATGATAACGTTTGATACCGTATTTGCGGCATGCATCCATGAGAACAGCAGTACCGATAATATTTGTGGTAAGGAAAACTTCCGGGTTTTCGATGGAGCGGTCAACGTGACTCTCTGCAGCGAAGTTTACAACCATATCAGGGTGTTCTTCCTCAAAAAGTTTGTAAACTGCCTCGCGGTCGGTGATGCTTTCTTTTACGAAACGGAAATTTGGGTTGTCCATGACAGGTGCAAGAGTGGAAAGGTTTCCTGCATAGGTCAGACAGTCCAGACAGATGATGCGGTAATCCGGGTATTTTTTTAACATGTGAAAAATAAAGTTGCTTCCGATAAATCCGGCACCGCCGGTTACGATAATGTTCATAGTGATTCTCCTTAAAAAATATATAATATGAATATCTGTAAGATTCTGTTATAGAGTCAGGCAGATAAAATTATCCGCCTTGCTGCATGGCGGGTGATATATCAAATAACTGTTTGAAAATTTGATATATCACTCACTTGACTGCGAATTCGCTTGTACAGGTCTAAAAGCTTCGGTTAGTGCAATACATCCAGATATTTACCGTCCAGAACGTCTTTTAAGTACTGACCATACTGATTTTTCTTCAGTATTTCATAAACCTTCAGCACATCTTCCTTTGTAATCCAGCCATTGAGATATGCAATCTCTTCCAGGCAGCCGATTTTGCGGTGCTGGTGGCTTTCCATTGTTTTTACAAAGTTGGTGGCTTCCACAAGGCTCTCGTGTGTACCTGTATCCAGCCATGTGAAGCCCTGTCCGAGAAGCTCTACGTTTAATTCGCCCTTTTCCAGATAGATGCGGTTCAGGTCTGTGATCTCAAGTTCGCCTCTGGCACTTGGTTTCAGATTTTTTGCATACTCTACGACGCGATTGTCATAGAAGTATAAACCTGTGACACAGTAGTTGCTCTTCGGGTGCTCCGGTTTCTCTTCAATTGAGATAGCCTTGCCTTCATGGTCAAATTCTACAATACCGAATCTCTCCGGATCATCTACATAGTATCCGAAAACAGTTGCACCCTCGCCGGATTCTGCGTTCTTTACAGCAGCTTTCAGTCTTTTCTTCAGTCCATGTCCTGCGAAGATATTATCGCCGAGAACCATGGCAACAGTATCATCACCGATAAATTCTTCGCCGATGATAAATGCCTGAGCAAGTCCGTCCGGACTTGGCTGTACTGCATAGGTGAGATGGACACCGAACTGATGTCCGTCACCAAGAAGTTCCTCAAAACGAGGAGTATCCTGCGGAGTAGAGATGATCAGGATATCGCGGATCCCTGCATTCATCAGTACAGACATGGGATAGTAGATCATGGGTTTATCATAGATTGGCAGAAGCTGTTTGGATGTTACCATTGTAAGCGGATAAAGGCGTGTGCCGGAACCGCCTGCTAAAATAATACCTTTCATGTGTATTCTCCTTTGTTATTTGGCAGTATGCGGTCGGAGCGATATTCTGTCAGTTATCTGTGTAAATGATAAGCAAAATATCAGGCGACTGCGGTACTAATCAACGGGTTTCTGGATTGTCAGTCTGAGTTACGATATCATCCTGACTCTGGTGATTGTATTATAAAAGGTGACCTTAGGTCATCTTCAAGTACTTTTTACAAAAAAGTTAAATTTTGGTTATTTTTCACAAAGAAAAATGCCGGCATCCTTGGTAATAAAGAACCCATCCTTTGTCTTTCGCGATACAAATCCCCGGAAATCTTTGTATTTGTCCAGAAGATACTGATTCTGATTTCCATGGCAGGAGAGGATATAGGAAATCAGCGGTTCTGCATCGGGGACAAGAAGAGAGTCCTTATAGCTTTCCCAGAAAATACGGGAAAAATACGGTGCCAGGATATCTGCTCCGTTTTCTCTGCCAAAACGCTCATAGAGTTTGTCTGCGGAGAGAACGATCCGGTCGTCAAAATCCCGGACCAGTCTGCTGACTTCCTGCATGTGTTTTTTTCCATAGGTACTGCAGATCAGTTTTCCGCCTGGAGTGAGCACACGTTGAATTTCGCTGCATACAGCAGAGATATCTTCACAGTAAAAAAGCACATGGTTTGCAATGACCAGATCAAAGCTTCTGTCTTCATGAGGAATTCTTGCACAGTCAAATGCCTCGAAGGAAAAACGGCTGTCTTTGCGTCCGATAGCACGTCTGGCATCACGAAGCATTCCGGATGAAAGGTCAGAAAGAGTAACGGAAACTTTACCGGGGAGGCTGGAAATATTTTGTGTCCACAGAACACCGTCGCCGCATCCAAGTTCAAGGATACGCATCCCCGGATGAATCTGGCACTGCTCATAAACCCATGGAAACCATCCCTGTTTATTCTGGGAATAAAGGCTGTGCAGATTAATGCGTGAGGAAATGTTGGAGGCGTTCTGGTATTGATTTTTCATGCTTTTCTCCATGCCTGTCAGGTGGATCAGGTCAAGCATCTGATTCCAGTCTATGGCATGATGGGAGCGGATCGCATCTGTGGTATCCTGGATTGCCTTTTCCACCAGCTGCATTTGTTCGATACGGTCACGTACCAGCTTTAGCTGGATGTTCAGGGAATTTTCCATAAAATGATAGTCTGAGTCGTCAATGGTCATTTCCCGTATGTCATCCAGGGAGAAACCCAGATATTTCAGAAGCAGGATCTGGGAAAGTCTTGCAAAATCCTCATCTGTATAAAAACGTGCGCCGGATTCTGTTACATAGGAGGGTTTGAGGATATTCTGTTTGTCATAATAGCGGATAGTGCGGAGTGTTACATGTGCCATCCGTGCAAATTCTCCGGAAGAGTAGTAGCCGTCTTTTTTCATTGTAAAACCTTCTTTAAGAAAAATAGTCTTGCCCGCAAATGCGGATAGAAACAGTTGTTCAGCCTGCATTTGCGTATTGCTGATATGTGTAGAGTATAACACAGCTGACCGGCAGGCTACAAGCATCAGGTATTACCGGATGGATAATATACTGTCTGAATGTACCACTATCCCGCGAGGTGTTTTGGCATCAATATGCCAAAATCCCGAGACATACAAGCCAAAATTCCATTGCTGCAGGCAATCTGGAATGAATTTTGGCTAAGTTACTGTGAACGGAGTGAACAGTAACTTTTGAATTGTAAGTCAGATGGTGATTTTTGACATTTTTTGGAGGATGCTAATCCTTGTCTTTTGACAGAAATTATGGTATGTTAAATAATAACAATCAAAACTGATTTTCATACAAATCATAATCTGGCAGTTCTGCCATATTTTTTCCAAAATACAATAAATATTAAGAGAGAACAGTAATGACAATATGAAAGGTGCAGGGACAGGAGGAGCCTGATGATTAATTTATTTGATTTTACTTATTGCGGAGACTATAATCGGCAGATTCAGAATCTGGCAAGGATGGTGCCGGAGAAGTGGAGCTTTTCGGATACAGATGATAACGGAATTCTGAAAGGATACCTGGAACATACATTTAAACGCCTTTATGAAGAACAGAAGGTGTGGGAGAAAAAGAATTATGCCATATTTAATACAGGACTCTTTAATTACTATTATCAGCCGATTTATGCGTATTTTATTCCCAATCTGGTCCCGGACAGGCAGCCCTGGTTTCTGGATGGCTTTTATACAGAATACTATTTGTTAAAAGAAGGAATCACCTGTCTGCCGGAAAAGGCATGCTATGTGGAAAATCCGTCAGATCTTGTGTTTGATACAAAACTTCCGGTAATTCCACAGTACGAGCATATTTTCGGGGATGAGGAAAATGCTGCCCGTCTTCCAAAGGAAGTACGTGACAGCAGCATGAAAATGCAGCTGTTTGACGGCGCGCTGAAACAGACAAAAAGAATGCTTGAGGCAGATTACAGGACGGCAATTCCACAGTATTATAATCACTCAATCCAGCTGCTGCTCCCAATCTGTCTCCGTCATCCGGGAAAACCCGACCTTGCACTGGCGTGTATGAAAACTTCGGACGGAAGCAAATATCTGGGGCGTACCTGCCTGACTCTCAGAATGGCCTATCATAATGCCAGGCTCCTTGCAAGGGTGGACCGAAGCTGGCTGATGACTTCTGTATCTGCCTGAGGTTTGACATGTGTGGTTCGCTTTGATATATTATAGCAGCGAAGCGGATGATTTTATCTGTCTGACTGAAATGATGTCAGGTCAGACATTTACGGATTGTTCGGCTGCTATAGATGAAACAACAGAAAAAGGTGGGTGAGAAATCAAATGCGAAATAAAAGTCTGGATGCTGTAAAGGCCATTGCTGCGTGCCTGGTGGTATGCATCCATGTAAGCTTTCCGGGACAGGCCGGGCAGCTTGTAAAAGTACTGGCAAGATGTGCGGTGCCGTTTTTCTTTATGGTATCCGGGTATTTCTGTTATTATCAAAATTGCAATGCCTCAAAAAGAATATTGTCTAAAATCCTGCATATCATGAAGCTTTTTGCAGTTTCAGTTGTGTTTTATTTTATCTGGGAATGTTTTATGAAAGCCTGGAATGGGGAGAGAGTATGGACATGGATAAAAGGGCTTGTGAGTACAGAGCATCTGAAGGAATTTTTCGTGTACAACAGTACTTCTCCGGTAAGAGCACATTTATGGTTTCTTCCTGCATTAATTTACTGTTATCTGCTTGCTCTCCTGATTGAAAAATGGAGAATGCGTAAGGCTGCATATTGTATGGCACCTGTATTGCTGGCAATACTTTTATGGAGAGCGGAGTTTTGTGTCCTTTTTGACAGATTTTATCACACTATGGAATACAGAAACTTTCTGTTTACAGGAATGAGCTTTTTCCTTACAGGTCAGATGATCCGTGAATATCAGGATAAGATAGTATGCAAACGTCAGGAGCAATGGATGCAATGGGGATTGAAAGCAGGGATGAGTTTCGGTGTGGCACTCAGCATGATGGAGTATGCTTTCCGGGGGGCTGGAGAAATTTACATAGGAAATTGTGTTGCAGTGATCTGTCTGTTTCTGTGGCTTATTTTATATGGAAGGGAAATAAATTTTCCCTCTGTACTGGTGGAAACCGGAAGAAGATATGCTTTCCTGATCTATCTTCTTCATCCGGCGATGTCAGACCTTTTGAAAAAATGTTCAGAAGGTCTGGGAGTCAGCAACTGTCAGATTTATTTTTGGCTGCGTCCGGTTTTGGTATATATGCTGACAGTGGTGACAGTTTCTGGCATATCTGCGGTCTCTGCGTATGCAAGTGAGCAGTAAGTTACTGTTCACTGGTAATATCCCGCGAAGTGTTTTTTGTGAGCGAAGGTCACAGAAAACCCGAGATATACTGCGCGAATTTATACGATTAGCATAAATTAAGTTTGCGAAGCAAACGATACTTCTTGGGCATTGCACAAGGAGGTTCATATTTCCTGCATCGCGGGAATTATAACTGTTCACATAATGGAAAATGTGATATAGTAATCAGTAAATCTTATGAACGTAACCGTCCGGTGTTTCGCAGAATGGAGGATTGCTGAACAGTTACCGAAAATCATTATGCAGAAAATACAAAGGAGAGAGAATGGCAGATAAAAATCAGGACAAGAACCAGAGTAAGAACAGAGCAGAACAGGCAGAAGAGCACGATGAAAGCGTGCTGAATCCGGAGATTAAGAATGAATCGGATTTGTCAAAGAAGGAAAGACGTCTGATTGAGAAAGAAAAATTAAAGGGAATGGGGCCAAAGAAAAAGCTGGAATATATCTGGATGTATTATAAACCGGCTATTTTCGGAGTGATCGCAGTGATTGCTCTTATATTCGGAATAAAGGATTACTATGAACAGTCCAAAATAAAAACAGTTCTGTCCATGACAGTGGTAAATTCAATGGCAAATGATACGGAAACTCCTGAGCAGAAAATCAAAGAAACACTTGGGTACAAAGATGATCCCTATAGTAAAGTAGAGATAGGCGTGAATCTTACTACGGACTCTGAAATGGCAGAATTTGATTATAATGCACAGATGGCTTATGTGGCACAGATCCAGGCAGGTTCCATTGATATTATGGTTATGCCGGAGAAGCTTTATCAGACTTTGAAGAAGAATGAGCCATTTGCAGATTTGAAGGAATTGATGGGTGAGGAAGCTTTTGAGAAGTTTGGAATGCAGACAGATACTACGCACATTTCCATTACTGACAGTGAGCTTGAACAGGAATTAGGTGTAATCTACGATCCTGTATGCATTGCAGTGCCGTATTCAGCACCGAATCAGGAGAACGCAGTAAAATGGATAAAAAGTCTTGACAGCAGGAAATAAATTATGATATGTTTATCACACCAAAACTGGTGTGGATTTTTCAGTCTTGTGACAAACATGAACTCTTTTCGCCGCACGATTATCATACAGCAATGTAGAGATAATTGTGTGGCGTTTTTTGTTGCAATGAAACAGAGAAAGGAAAAAAGAATGAACAATACTTTTATGAAGAAAAAACCGATTCTGCCGCTTCTGACATCTATGGCAATGCCTATGGTACTGTCTATGCTGGTGAATTCACTGTACAACATCGTAGACAGCTTTTTTGTGGCAAAGATCAGTGAGCAGGCGATGACAGCTCTGTCTCTGGTATTTCCTGTACAGAACTTTATTAATGCAGTTGCCATTGGTTTCGGTGTGGGAATCAATGCACAGATTTCTTTTCAGCTGGGAGCAAAAAATATTAAAAATGCGAATATAGCAGCTACCCATGGTATGCTCTTTAATATTATCCATGGAATTATTTTTACAGTAATCTGTATTCCGTTTATGCCTGTATTTCTCGGTATGTTTACAAAAGAGCAGGAAGTGATCTCGCCTGGTGTGCAGTATTCAACTATTGCATTTGCATTTTCCACAGTGATCATGATCAGCCTGTCCTTCGAAAAGATTTTTCAGGCTGTGGGCAGAATGAAACTGACAATGATCAGCCTGATGATCGGTTGTATTTCCAATATTATCCTGGATCCGCTACTGATTTTCGGAGTGGGGATTTTTCCGGAAATGGGGATCAGAGGTGCAGCACTGGCAACTGGTCTTGGCCAGGTATTTACAGTTATTGTATATCTGATCGCATATAAGAAGTGTAGTATTCCGGTGGAGATCAGCAGGAAATATCTGGAACTTAACAGGAACCTGGATGGGAAGCTGTATATGGTAGGGATTCCCGCAATCCTGAATATTGCCCTGCCGTCAGTTCTGATCTCTTTCCTGAATCAGATATTATCGGCTTTTTCCGGAAGCTATGTAGTGGTTCTGGGAATCTATTATAAGCTTCAGACTTTTTTATATCTGCCTGCAAGCGGCATTGTCCAGGGAATGCGCCCGTTGATAGGATATAATTACGGAGCAGGGGAAATACAGAGGGTAAAGAAACTTTTTGGGATTTCTGTGCTTCTGAATGGTATGATCATGCTGGCAGGAACAATTATCTGCTTTACAGCATCAGAGACATTGATGGGAATGTTTACTGAGAACCCGGAAACTGTAAGACTTGGCACTGCAGCATTACAGATTATCAGTATCGGGTTTATCCCATCTGCCATCTCTGTTACAGCTTCCGGTGCATTAGAAGGACTGAGCAAAGGTGCTCAGTCCCTGGTGATTTCGTTATTAAGATATATTATAGTGATCATTCCGGCAGCATACCTGCTGTGCCATTTTGCCGGGGCAGATGCTGTGTGGAATGCGTTCTGGATCTGTGAATTTATAACAGCAGTAGTAGTAGGTATCGGGATAAAGTATTACTGGAACCGTCTGCTGCAGTAGACGATAGTGATAAAGCTGCTAAGTCAGGCTGCGCCTGCTTCATCAGACTCAGCATCAGACTCTGCTTCTGAGGCATTTTCATCAGTAACATCTTCGGCATCGGAATTGCTTCCGCCGCTGAGAACATAAGTGATGACTTCGTCCGGAACGCCTGCATTGGACAGATTATCCATAAGTGTAGTGAGGTCGAGTGTAGCTGCGTAGGCACTCATATCATCTTCATTGGTTACGTCATAAACATCTCCCAGAGCCGTAAGGTCCGGAATTTCAACAGATTCGCCTGCACCGGAAGTAACAGTGAAGCTTCCGAGAGTGCTTCCTGCACTTTCAACGGACAGTGCAACAGAACCAGAATCTTTTGCTGAATTTAAATCTAATACAAGTGCAAAGTTCTCGAGCATGGAAAGAGAAGAATCTGTATCTTCTGAAGAATCAGCAGGGAAGGTGATAGTATAGTTACCGTTTAAGTAACCTTCTTTTGCAGATTCGGTGTCGTAGTCCTTTACTTCGATAACAGCTGCGGCTGTATCATCCTGAGAAATTTTATAGGTTCCGTTTAATTTACCGCCATCAATCTGACCGGATCCGGACAGGGAGAGTGTGCCGGAATCATCTGTTTCAATGGAGAGAAGATAGCCAAAGTCTGAGCCGTCCCTGGTCA
Organism: Blautia sp. 1001283B150304_161114_C9; assembly: GCF_015668165.1. Classification (NCBI taxonomy): domain Bacteria; kingdom Bacillati; phylum Bacillota; class Clostridia; order Lachnospirales; family Lachnospiraceae; genus Blautia; species Blautia sp. 1001283B150304_161114_C9. The sequence continues at coordinate 109,497 of NZ_JADPGO010000011.1, forward strand.
TCTGCCAGTTCAGAACAGGAGTTATTTTATCACCTTCCTGAAACTCAATTTTACGTCCTGCAATTCTGCCGGTCTCATCAACCCAGATTCTGGTGTTGAGATGAGAATCATCGGAATCACCGGTATCTGCATCTTTCAGAAAATCAAGACCGTCTTCTACAGCTTTGGTAAAGCTTTCATGCAGGTCCTCATTACTTGAGAGTTTCTCTGTCCAGGTATCGAGGATGTTCTCAATATCACTGTCTGATTTTGCTTCTTCCAGGATTGCAGTTGCAGTTTTTACAGCGTCTTCGGCTGAAATCTGGCCTTCATATACTGTACAGTCCTGACTGATATCACCTGCTGTCAGAGTTTCCTGACTGCTTTCGCCTTCTGTTACATTGTCAAAAAGCATAGATCCGTATTTATCCAGAAGTGTTTCTACTACAGAAGCTTCTGGAGCTGCTGCTGACAGATCAGACATCATGGAAACAGTCAGGCTGAGACTGTCAGAATAAGCGGAAGCGAAATTGTCTGTCGGAATATCTGCATCTGAATCATCAGGGGTTAATTCTTCAAGATCATTTTCAATATTGGCAGCCTGTTGATCTGCGGCTTCTTCCAGATTGGTCTTGAAATATTTATCAGAGAGTTCAGGGATGCGCATATAAATATCCTGGCTGTCCGGATCAAGATAATATTCCAGAGTACAGATTTTATTATCATTAAGAAGGACTTTCATCAGAATACCTTCTTTTCCTTCTGTAAAAGAGATATCATTGGAAAGTGTGACATTGTCCAGCCAGGAGACATCAAATGGTGCGACAAACCCCAGCAGTGAGCGTCCGGAATCTTCAAATTTCAGAATCATGTCACTCTGCATTCCTGACATCAGAGACTGGCTTTCTTCTATAGATGTAGCGTAAGAAGATGCCATTTCTGTGACCTTTTTTGCCCATGCATCTTTTTCAATGGAAGCGTAGCTGTCTGCTGCAAATGCTGTAGATGGAATTGCAGCAGTACCAAGAAGTGCTGCAGTACAGATAGCGGTTGTTTTTCTTAACCATTTTTTCCTTGTTTTCATAAAGGGCCTCCTTCCGTTCTGTTATGAATCTTATGTAGTGGAATTACATTTCAGGACATTCATTTTCAGATATGTCGTTTGACTGAAATAATAATCTATAGCAGTCCTTGTAAATGATTTTTCAAATACGCTCTATATTAAGATGCATTATTTTAGAGGATTGCTATATATCAATTTTACCAGATAAAGATAGAAAAAGCTATGTTTTTTCGACAATATGGAAAAAGATGTTGATTTTAGGTTACTGTTCACACACCACTATCCCGCGAGGTGTTTTGGCATGAATATGCCAAAATCCCGAGACATACAAGCCAAAATTCCATTGCCGCAGG
>NZ_JADPGO010000012.1:0-104841 GCF_015668165.1 Blautia sp. 1001283B150304_161114_C9
TTTATTTGTTTTCCAAAGCTCCGTTTTTCGGATCAGCGAAAAACTCCACAATGGCAAACAGGGCTTTGCCCTAACAAACAGAGAAAACAGTCTATTTGTTAGTAGTGCAAATAGGCTGTTTTCATATTTATAAAAACTTTTTCAATTCTTCAACAAATCACACCCTGCCGTACAGATATGGTGCGGAAAGAGGGATACATACTTTTCACTTCATAGCGAAAGGGGGTGTGATTTTGAAACCATCAGACTTCCAAAAGACAATACAATGTCAGTTTGACTGTAAGCTCAAAAAGGTTGTGAAAGGCATTGTCCGTAAAAAAGATGGTGTTTCTTTTAAACAATTTATAGAAAAAACCTACCTGCCATGGTATAAAACACAGGTAAAAGAAAGCACTTATCTTAATCGTGCCACTACCATCAAGAAACATTTTTCATATTTCTACAAAATGGAAACAGACGAAATCGAACCTATCCATGTTCAAAACTGGCAGTTGAAACTTGCAAAAGATTTTAGCCCTAATTACATTCGTATCGTACAGGGAATGCTTTCTATCGCATTTGACAGAGCTATTGTTCTTGGAATTGCGAAGAAAAATCCTTCTCGTATGATAGGCAATATCAAAAGCAAGAAAACCAAAGTTGATTTCTGGACATTAGAAGAATTTCAAAAGGTTATTTCCTTACTCTGTAAGAAAGACTATTATGAACATTATCTGTTTATATCGTTCTGGTTATTATTTATGACTGGTATGCGAATTGGCGAAGCGTCAGCATTACATTGGTCAGACATAGATTTTGAAACAGGCTTGCTTAGCATTACCAAAACATTATATTACCGAACAATGACGGACTATAAATTCGTTGATCCGAAAACACAGGCAAGTATCCGTACTATTTATATTGATTCAGATACACTCAATGAGCTAAAGGCTTAGCAAAGTGTTCAGCAACAGGTTCTTCCCGATTGTCCACTTGTACTAAGTTATAACGGAACTCCAACCAGTAAAACAACGCTTCCCAGAGCTTTGGAAAAGTTGTCAAATTTAGCAGGTGTTCATCGTATTAAAATTCATGCCTTGCGACATTCACACGCTTCATTGCTTATCAGCATGGGCGAAAATCCTTTACTTATCAAGGAACGTTTAGGACATGAAAAAATACAGACAACACTCGGCACTTATGGTCATCTGTATCCAAATACGAATCTTGAAGTTGCTAAAAAGCTGACTGGAATATTACAAGTACAATCTGCTACTGAAAGCATTGCTAATTATACCAGCAATCAACATACAGCAATCTATCACAGAACAGTTGAAGAAAAATAATGCAATGAAAATGCAATCCTATAAAGGAAAAGCTGTAAACCCCTTGTAAACAAAGGCTTTACAGCTCAGCTTCAACTATTCAAACTCTACAAAGACTAACGCTTTTTGTTTAGGAATTATTCTCTGTAATGTTTCTCGTTCTTTTGATTATTTGATATATCCATATTATCCTGCCTATACGAGCTAATGTTATCATTTTGTTATCGGCATTGATAACACCTACTCGATAACTGTGGATAATAACTATATGTAGCATGTCAAATTATAAGCTATTTTGCTTAGAGATTCAACACAAAACTGAAATTTTACTTTTCCTTATATTCATCTGGTATTGCTATTTGAAATGTTTCACACAACAGCATCACATCATGCACATCATTTTTATCGTGTTCATATCCCAAATGAAGCATTACCTGACTCAATGGTTCAATACAAGAAACAGTTATATCTCCAACTTTTCCAATACCGGAAAAAGTTTTTGATGGAAATATATCTCCCTCATAAACAATTCCGTCATCTGTAAATTCAAAACAATGTAAATCAATGATTCTTTGTTTATCATCTTTCCAGACAGTATGACCATCCGTTGTATAATCAGTATTTACTTCCTCAAATCCATGCTGCTTAATCACATAAATATAATCATGATAATGTTTCAGTTCAACAAACAAATCAATATCATTGTGTATTCTTGATTCTCTTTTAAGAAGTGCATCAACACCCCATCCGCCATCTAAATATACTTTAATTTCGTTTTGCAAAGCATATTTTATAATTTCACATGCATCTTCTGTACGTACCATAATCTATCCTCCAAATTCAAATCTTTGTATGCTTTCCAACTCACTAAAAGCCTGAAATTTGTCAGTCTTTCATCCTTTTTGTTATCAATCACCAATTAGCTGTAATCCATTAGGATTTAGCTGATATATTTTATCGCACACCTCTTCAATATACTTTCTATCGTGAGAAATGCTAATGACAGCCCCCGGAAATTCTCGGAGCATTTTTCTTATTACCGGACCGGACAATGGTGAAAAATTTCTTGTCGGTTCATCCAGAATAAGAACATTTGCACCACTTAAGCTCATCCTCAAGAGAAGCACTTTCGCCTTTTGTCCGCCTGATAACTCCCGAATCGGATGCTCCATTTCATCTGGTGTGTATTTAAGTGAACCAAGGTATGTTCTAATTCTTGTACGCTCTTCTTTATCTCCTGTTTTATCAAGGTAATCAACCGGTGTAACATCCAAATCCAGCAGGTCTTCATAAGTTTGAGGCATATATTCTGCTTTAATGTCATTCCGATTTAGGAGTTCTTCCGCTATCTTTTTTAGAAGAGTCGTTTTTCCTGCCCCGTTGGCTCCTATCATACAGATTTTTTCTGAACCTTTTATTTTTAAATGAATTCCTTCTGCTAAAATTCTTTTGCCATCCGGAGTCACAAGCTTTGAAAGTTCATATTCTATGACCGTTTTTCCTGCGGGAATGTGTGAGTTTTCATCCCCTAATTTGACAAAGATTGCTTCTTCCTGTTCCGGCATCTGAGTCATATTTTCATCTTCTTTTTCAAATCTTCGTTCCATTGCCTTAACCGTATGCATTTTGTCCTTTAAGTTTTTGGCAACAGACGGTGCTTGTCTGGTACAACTTCTTAATGCACCTTGTACACTCTGCATAACTCTTTGATATTTTTCATCGCGAATCTTTTTCTCCCTACGGTCACTCAGTGCCCGCTGTTTTTGGATTTCAAATTTATGAAGCCGTTCTTCCACATAGCGTCTATAGGGAAGCTTTGCCACGGTATATCTCGCCTTTGTTTTTCGTATAATCTGCTCGATATGTATCACCATGTTGGCAGTACGCTCTATCAGCGTTTCATCGTGTGAAATAAAAAGCACAATGTGCTTCCAGTCATTTATGATTTTTTCCAGTAATGTAAGCGTCGCAATGTCGATGTCATTGGAAGGTTCGTCCAACAACAGCACAGAAACATCGCGAATGAAAAGCCTCATAAGTTGTGTCTTGACTTTTTCGCCTCCTGAAAGACTACCCATTGTCTGGTTACTGTAGAAAAAATCATTTTTCATTCCAAATTTTCCCGCAATAACAGACAATTCTTTAGGCGTTTTCTCCCAGAATATTTCCTCTTCAGAAAAATATTCGTATATTGTTTTTTCCTTATCTTCATCGAGCATCTCCTGCGGAAGATAACCAAGACGTTCGTGTCCCATTATCCTTTCCCCATCTGCTTCTATATAGTTTTCTACAAGCGACGGATTGTATATCCACTTCATTAATGTCGATTTCCCATTTCCCTCTTCTCCAATAATAACTGCCTTATCTCCATCATTTAGCACAAGGTTGAAATCATTAAGAATTATTCTCAGGTCTTTTTTATGTGTTAAATTTAATTTTTTTATCTGCAACATTAAAGTTTCTCCTTTTCGAAGTCTGAGCCAATTATTATTTTGAACACACAAAAACGAGTCTTTTTTGCATACGCAAAAATAGACTCGCTAAATAGCCCCTTATTTCTTTTCCAAAAGGAAAACAAAGGAAATGCCTCTTGCGATAATCCAACTTAAGCGTACACAAAACAAACCTATTCTCTACAGGCTCAATAACTATATGTGTCTTACTTAAATCAAATTATCTATTAATCATTTCCTCACCTTACACAAAATGTGCCTTTCTTTCTTCTAATGGCAATACTATCATACTGTATTTTTTGTGTCAATACATTTCACCTTATGGAAGTGCAAATTAAAATTTTCACTTCCTAATTATACATCCAACCATTACGAAATTCAATCTTTCACAACCTCTTTACAACCACAACCACAGCACTCCAGCAAACGCAGGAGCACCATACCGTAAAACGCTTATGTGTAAATCAACTCCGTTCCTACAACTTCCCTCACACAAGCCTGAATATTATTCATTCTTCCAATCCATTCGTAGGGATTATCTTTCTTTAATTGTTCCGTCACATCTTGTCTGTCGGCATATTCCTTTACCAGTCGAAGAAACATATCCTCTGCTTGCTTATCGACTTCTGCAAGATAACTATGCAGCTTTCCGCTTGTCAGCAGGTTCATATATAACACTTTATAGTGTTCCTTTAAATGCCTTGCATGTCGTTTCCCCCATAAACCAATCGGCTCTATTTCTTCTTCGGCTGGTACTGTGATGTTCGGCAATAAATAATCACCCACCTGTCTATAAGTTCCGCCCATTTCTTCAAAAATTGTCTTTGTCATTTTCCTTTTCCTCCTGTGATTTTTGTCTATCGTGATCGTGTATTATCACGCTTGCGACCTTTAACTGTTCTTGCCTGCTCCAACAAATCATCTATCTGTTTGCGACCAAAAACCTTACGGAGCAGGCTGTAATCTTTATTTTCTGCTTTTAGGATTTTGTTTTCTTCGGTCAATCTTTCATTGACTTTCTCCAAACGCTGATTGGTGCGGTATAACTGTGCATTCGCTGTATTCAGCCTATGATAGTTGTCCCACCCCTCAAAGCAGCGGGCAAGCACCGTTTTGACAAGTTGCTTCAATTTCCTTACAACCGGCTCTGCCATTTTGGTTTTATATGCCTTTGCAGTCATAAATTTCTCTGGTTCTGGCAACTGATATTTCGGTGCAGTATCAAGCTCTATTTCAAGATTTGACAGCTCGTCTTTTGCCTTATCATAGTTCAATACTCGTTCCGACAACACATCAAATTCAATCTGTTTCTGCTCGATTTTCGCACCTAATGCCGCCACTTCTTTTTCTCTTTCCTGCTTTTTATAATCCAAAACAGAAAGATGTTTTTCGTGTGTGCCTAAATGTTCCCACTCAATCCCATAACGTTCCATCACCGCCGCAAGCTGTTCTTTTTCGGACTGTATCCATTGCGACCACTCCGTATCGCCACGACTGCCGCCCTTAAAACCTTGCGTTGCAAGAGCCTGCTTTAGTGACACTCTTGTATCAAGTCCACGCTTGCTGCCTGTGGTAAAAGGTACAAAATCTATGTGCAGATGTGGTGTAGCTTCATCCATATGCAGATGAGCCGAGAACACCCGAAGCTGTGGATTTCGCTCCTGAAAACCCTGATAGTATTCATCTAAAATCTGCTTTGCCAGTTCTCCGTTTTCCGTATCGGCGTTCATATTTCCCTTACCGCCCACCTGTAAAATGATTTCGTGGAACGGTTTTTCCTGCTTGGAACTTCGGATTTTTTCATAATAATCTTTTATCTTTCGGTCTGACCTTATCTGCTTGGCATTGTATCTTTCCAATGCTTCATCAAACAATTCGTGATAAACTGTCTTTATATTTTCATTGCAGTAGTCGATATTGAGATGAGTACGAGTTCCGTCTACATTTTCTGCTCGGAACTTTCGGCTATTGTGATTGACCGAGCCTTTACCGACCATTGCACTTATCGTTCTCTGCATTTTTTCATCTCCCATCTGTAAATTTCAACATTCTCAGGTTTTGTTACTTTTGTCAAAAGTAACGCAAAAGCACTTTTGACGGGTACACCCATCAAAAATGCGACCTGTAAACAGGTTTTGCGTTCTCCGAAGGCTCTCCGAGGGGTGAGCGTGTGCCGGTGGCACACACGCCTGCGAACCGACCGAGCCAGCAGGCGAGACCAAAGAGCCGCCTTTGAAAAGGCACTCTCTGCACACTCCCCTAAACTTTATCCGGTGTCAAAGTGTGACGATGGTGACAATGTTTTTCACAGCGTGCTGCTCTCAAAAACATTGACACCTTTGACACCGTTTGTCACGCCGTCTGCTCGGTTTCTTTCCAAAGTGAAACCTTTCTTCCGTCGTGTGTGCGGCTGTTCTGATAACGGATACCGTAATCACGAAACAGCCTGCTTGCGTTGATACTGAGCCTTAAAGAAAGTACATTCGGCTTTATATCCACCGCAAGCCTTTCGCAAAGTTCCGAAGCAGTTCCTTCCCATCTGTCACTTTCCGAAAAGAGCGTATCCGCTATCTTCTCAAGCAGAGGTTCGGGCGGTTCTTTCCACATCTCCGTTTCCGATTTTGCAAAGTTCCACACCAATCGCTCGCTGTCCCTTACAAGATGGATTTTCATATCCTGCTGGTCTCTGCCAGCAACATCAAGTGTGGCATTGTTGGAAGTACGCTTGTCCTTACTGAGAACAAATGCACCGTCTGCCGCACCCATCAGACCATTCGTGCCTGAAATCATATCGAATATATCTTCCGATTTTTGTTTGCGTGTATGATGAACAATAAGCATTGAAACCTTGTAACTGTCTGCCAACGCTTTCAGCCTTGCCACAACATCATAATCACTTGCGTAGCTGTAATCTGCTCCGCCTGCTTCACGCACACGCTTTAAGGTGTCTATGATAATCAAGCCTGTGTCTGGGTGTTCCCTCATAAACCCTCTTATCTGTTCTTCCAGTCCGCCATTGACCGTTTTACATTCCGTTGCGAAATACAGATTGCCTGTCTCCTTTGCACCGAACATCTGAAACAATCGCTTCTGCAAACGTGGGTAATCATCTTCAAGGGCAAAATAAAGCACCGTTGCCTTACGCACCTTATACTCCCAAAGCGGTGTGCCTGTGCTGATATGATAGGCAAGCTGTGCCATCATAAAGCTCTTTCCCACTTTCGGGGAACCTACGAAAAGGTAAGTTCCCCTTTGGAGCAGACCGTCGATAAGTGGTGTCTGAACCTCAAACACCGTATCATACAGCGTTGTCATTGATACTGTTTTCAGATAGGAAGGGTCTAACTGTCTGAGTATTTCCCTTTGCATTTCTTCAAAAGATTGCTCGTACCCCTTGAAATCCGTATCCTGATTGACTATACTATTGTCAGTACATTTGGAAAGTGACTGTTCCGCATCTGTTGCCGCAGATACATTTGGAATAGTCATTTCTTTTTTATTCTCCATTCGCATCCTCTCCTTTCAAACCGCCGAGAATAATGGAAATCAGTTCTATTACACTCAGCAGTTCATCATCCACACCTTTTCCTGCTTCAATCCTTTTCAGTTCCGCAAGGACTGTGGCAAATTCCGTTTTCAACGCCTTATACACTCTCGGATTGCCCTGTACCACCACATCCTGATTTAAGCAACGGCGGTAACAATACTCCTGTTTTGGCAATCCTGATAGAGCTACAGCTCTGTTAATGAGTTCGTTTTCTTCGGGCGATACTCGAAACCCTACTGTGATATTCCTCCAACGATTTTTGTTATCTCTGTTCTTAGCTGACATTTTCAAAATCTCCTTTCCCTAAATCATCTAATTTTTCTGCCATCTCAATCTGCTTTGACGGAAAGAGGTGTGCGTACTGATAAGTAATATCAATACTTTCGTGACCAACTCGGTCAGCAATCGCCACCGCAGAAAAGCCCATATCAATCAAGAGTGAAATGTGGCTGTGACGGAGATCGTGAATGCGGATACGCTTCACGCCTGCCGCCTTTGCCCCTCTGTCCATCTCGTGATGAAGATAGCTTTTCGTCACCGTAAAGATACGGTCTTTCTTCTTCAATCCGTAAAGCATACCGAGATATTCTTTCATTTCCTCACACAGAAACTTCGGCATTTTAATCGTGCGGTTGCTCTTTTTCGTTTTCGGAGAAGTAATCACATCCTGCCCTTTCAAACGCTGATAGGATTTATTGATTGTGACTGTTTCCTTATCAAAGTTGAAATCTGCCGGAGTCAAAGCTAACAGCTCGCCCTCTCGGATACCGCACCAGTAAAGCATTTCAAACGCATAAAAGGAAACAGGCTTGTCCATCATCTCAAAAGAGAATTTCTTGTATTCTTCCTTTGTCCAGAACAGCATTTCCTTGTGTTCCTCACGTCCCATATTTCCCACCTTTGCCGCAGGATTGGAACGCAGTTCATAGTAGCGGACAGCGTGATTGAAAATGGCGGACAACTGATTGTGCAGCGTTTTCAGATACGTCTGTGAATAAGGCTTTTTCTTCTCATCACGATAGGCAAGCATTTCATTCTGCCAAGTAATAATCTCCTTTGTGGAAATCTCGCTGATTTTCAGTTTCCCGAAATACGGAAGTATCTTTGTGCGTATGATATGCTCTTTGGTAAGCCACGTGTTTTCCTTCAAACGGTTCTTCACATCATTGATATAAAGCTCCGTAAAGGCTTCAAAACTCATATCAAGGTCTGAAGAAGTCTGCAATTTGAACATTCTTTCCCATTCCTGTGCTTCTCGTTTGGTAGCAAAGCCACGCTTGCATTTCTGCTTGCGTTCCCCTTTCCAGTTCACATACCTTGCCATCACATACCAAGTACCGTTATCTTCATTCTTAAATACCGGCATTTACATTTCCCCCTTTCCTGCTCCGTAGAGCCTTTCGTAAAAATACTGGCGATTTACACGCCCTGCAATCGTAATAAAGCCCTTTGCTTTCAATTCCTCATTTAATTGTCTGATGAGTTTATATGCATAAGGTTTTGATACGTTTAGTTCCTGAGCCACATCTTCGGCTCGGATAAATCTGTTTTCCATATCCTTTTTCTTCCTTTCTTAAAATAATTTTTTGCTTGCCGCTTTCTCCGTGTTAAAGTTCCAACAGGCACTCCTGCTTGTCGGCAGGCGCTGTGCTGTCCCAATGCACCGCAGTACATCAGGCGCTCGCTCGTATAGGGGTTCCCGAAAAGTCGGAGACTTTTGGGGAAGAGGAGGAGCAGTGCAGCGAATGAGCTTTTGTGCTTGCACACAAGCGAACGATACGGAACTTGCTCCGACGAGGTCTTGGCGGTTTGGCTTTTCGGACGGTCATTCAGTTGTCGCATTAAGCATATTTGTTTAATTCGTAATTTATTTTACTAAACATATTTGCTATTGTCAAGTGGTTGCAAAGAAAATATTAAACATTTTTGTTTCGGTTTTTCTTGACTTCCACTAAACATTTCTGCTATACTTATTTCACTAAATATAAAAGGAGCGTATCATTATGGCTATCAGCGAAAGAATACATTTTTTCAGACTAATGCGTGGTATGACACAAAAGTATCTCGGTACAGCAATCGGTTTTCCAGAAAAGAGTGCTGATGTGCGTTTGGCACAGTACGAAACTGGTACACGCAAACCGAAAGCAGACCTTACAAATGCATTGGCACAGGTGCTTGATGTTTCTCCACAGGCTCTTGATGTTCCTGACATAGACAGCTATATCGGTCTTATGCACACTCTGTTTACCCTTGAAGATATTTACGGTCTTACTGTCAGTGAAGCAGACGGAGAGGTATGCTTAAAGGTCAACAAGGACAAAGGCAGAGAAGCATATGAACTCCTCAAAATGCTGTATGCTTGGAAAGAACAGGCAGACAAGCTATCTTCCGAAGAAATCAACAGAGAAGAATACGATAACTGGCGTTACCATTATCCAGAGTTCGACACCACACAGCGTTGGGCAAAAGTTCCATCACAGGAATTAAGTGACGCTCTCGTGGAAGCATTCAAAGACCACTTGAAAGATAAATAAGCACCTACAGGACCTGCCACTGGCAGCTCCCTACAGATGCTTTGGCAACGACAAAAAAGCCCTTAACTATGGTTATTAACCACAGCTAAGGGCTTAGTTTATAATATGGAATTTGTTCAGAGCCAAGCTCCGAACTTTAGTCTGCAAGCCACCTGTTAATTGTTCCGTTACCCATAAACCACTGGATAACAAGAATAATGGCACTTGCTATGACTGTTATCAATTTGTTATCAAAAGACTAATCGAAATCGCTGAAACCCGCATAAACACTGGCTTTTTTAAGCAACTCGATTTATTCAAACTCAATCGTACCCGGCGGCTTGCTGGTCAGGTCATAGAATACGCGGTTAACGCCCTTAACTTCGTTAATAATGCGGTTCATAACCTTATTCAGTACTGCATACGGAATCTCAGCAGATTCGGCTGTCATGAAGTCGATAGTCTTCACTGCGCGGAGCGCTACAGCGTAATCATAAGTTCTGAAGTCACCCATAACGCCTACACTTCGCATATTTGTCAGTGCTGCAAAGTACTGGTTCGGCATCCATGAAGGATCTTCACCATGTTCTTTCTTATACTCAGCTGCAGCATTGTCTACCTCTTCACGATAAATGAAATCTGCATCCTGTACAATACGAACCTTCTCTGCAGTAACTTCACCGATAATACGGATTCCAAGTCCCGGTCCCGGGAATGGCTGACGGAATACCAGTCTCTCCGGAATTCCAAGCTCCAGACCTGCTTTACGAACCTCATCCTTAAAAAGGTCGCGGAGCGGTTCAATGATTTCCTTGAAATCAACGAAATCCGGAAGTCCGCCTACATTGTGGTGAGATTTGATCACTGCGGACTCTCCGCCCAGACCACTCTCTACAACGTCCGGATAAATAGTTCCCTGTGCCAGGAAATCTACTGCACCAATCTTCTTGGCCTCTTCTTCAAAAATACGGATAAATTCTTCACCGATGATTTTGCGTTTTGCTTCAGGCTCTGTAACACCTGCCAGCTTGTCATAGTATCTCTGCTGTGCATTGACGCGGATAAAGTTCAGGTCAAACTGACCGTTTGGTCCGAATACACCCTCAACCTCATCTCCCTCATCCTTACGAAGAAGACCATGGTCTACAAATACACAGGTAAGTTGCTTTCCGATTGCTCTGGAAAGAAGTCCTGCTGCAACGGAAGAGTCAACACCACCTGACAGGGCAAGAAGAACTTTTCCATCCCCGACCTTCTCGCGGATTTCTCTGATAGTGTGCTCAACAAAGGCATCCATTTTCCAGTCTCCGGCACATCCGCATACACCAAGTACGAAGTTGGAAAGCATCTTCTTTCCTTCTACTGTATGAAGCACTTCCGGATGGAACTGGATCGCATACAGCTTCTTCTCCTCATTCTGTGCAGTTGCTACCGGACAGTCTGCTGTATGAGCAGCAATCTCAAATCCTGGTGCAACCTGAGAAATATAATCTGTGTGGCTCATCCAGCAGATTGTTTTGTCAGATACGTCTTTGAAGATTTTAGAATCTGTCTTATCTACCAGAACCTCTGTCTTTCCATATTCGCTCACATCTGCTTTCTCAACTTTTCCGCCCAGAACATGCATCATAAGCTGTGCGCCATAGCAGAGTCCCAGAACAGGAATACCAAGCTCAAATAATTCTTTATTGCATGTAGGTGAATCTGCCTCATAGCAGCTGTTCGGACCACCGGTAAGGATGATTCCCTTAGGATTCATTGCCTTGATTTTCTCAAGATCGGTCTTGTATGAATAGATTTCGCAGTATACGTTACATTCTCTTACACGTCTGGCAACCAGCTGATTGTACTGACCACCGAAATCCAGTACGACGACTGTTTCTCTTTTCATGTTTTCCTCCTTGTTTCTCATTATTTGTAACTGTAAAGATATTGAACCGTTACCATTGAATTTTATTATAAATTACAGTTCGGATTTTTACAATGCTTATTTTCAGTTTTCCACCTTGTGTTTTCTTCCTACGTTATTGTTCACTCCGTTCACAGTAACGTAGCCAAAATTCATTCCAGATTGCCTGCGGCAATGGAATTTTAGCTTGTATGTCTCGGGATTTTGGCATATTCATGCCAAAACACCTCGCGGGATAGTGGTGTGTGAACAGTAATCTTACTTCCAATTTATAAGTTTTTTAGAATTTAATCACATTTTTTTCAACAGTCCATCACATTTTGCTCACAAATTCCCTGTATATTAATAAGCAAATAAAGCAAATGCTTTACAAACAGGTTGCAAATGCTTTTTCACATAGATTTTTAACTTTTTTCTTTTTCATACTTATGCCGGACCGTAAGGTCCGGCCCTCCTTCTTTTTACAGACCTTTTCAGGTCTTTTTTATAAGTTTTTTAGAATTTAATCACAATTTCTTCAACAGTCCATCACATTTTGCACACATTTTCCCTGTATATTAATAAGCAAATAAAGCAAACGCTTTATTTATAATAAAACTTTTTCTTTTTCATACTTGCCGGATCGCAAGATCCGGCACTCCTTCTTTTAAAATGTGAAATCCCGCTCACAGTAAGACACAACTGTGAGCGGGATTTTTGTGTTACCGCAGAGAACTAGTGTGCCGACAAGTTGATTCTTGAAACAATCTTGCAGGATAAATTTTCTTATTTCAAGGCGGAGGAAGGAGGCGTAGCGGTGGCTACGGCGACCGACGACAACGCGGAAATAAGAAATTTAGACGCAAGATTGTTCGAGAAATCAACTTGTTGGCACACTAGCTTGATTCGGTTAAATTCCCATTGTAAGAATCTCCATCAGTACCCCAAGCAATGACGGATTCAAATTCATGGATACCAGAACAGGCACTGCCTCTGTACCCAGCTCTTTCACTACTTTATAAACGTCTGTCTTCTGTGCATAGGTAATCTGTGCTTTTTCCAGAATCTCATAGACCTCTTCTGCATAGTCTCTCTGATAAACAGCTGCATCTGCCGCAAAAGTAACCTTCACCTGCGCATCTGCCGGCACATCCTTCAAGATCACTATTGTTCCATGAAGCTTCTCATCCTCTGCGAACTCTGCATCCTTATATGCCTGTCCGTTTACAATAACCTCCTGCGGTTTGTCCTGAATGTTGCAGAAGCGGATCTTCCAGGAACGTTTCTGCGGGATCACTGCTGTATTTCCCTGTGCAGCTTCTACAATAAATACTGTTCCATTCTCATCTGCAGTCTTCGTCATTCTGGTGGATACCCAGTTCTCATCCAGGTCTTCCGGTGTGTCCCCACCGTCTTCCCAGAGTACAAATTCTCCTGATTCTCCAGGATATACAAGTACTTCCAGTTTCTCAGGATTCTCAATGGAATTATCATATCCTTCCATGTCCTTCAGTGGAATGATGCTGCCTTCACGCACAAGTACCGGCATCTCATAAATATCTCTCCAGAGATCCACTTTTCTGCCGCCCTTATATGCTCTTCCGTTAAAGAAATCATACCAGATTCCCTGCGGGATCCATGTCTTTGCGCCTGCAAGTCCTGTTACCGGATCCAGCTTATCTGTGATTGGAGATACCATCATCTCTGTACCGAAATAATAGTTGTTCGGCACTTCATAGGTTTCCTCACGCTCCGGCTCCAGATAATACATTGGCTGTACCAGCGGCAGTCCCGCTCTGCTTGCACGACGGTTCATAGTGTAAAGATACGGAACCAGCTTATGACGCAGTTTCAGGAAATTCTTCATTACTGTTTCTACGATCTGGTTGTATTTCCATGGTTCTTTTCCATTGAACGGGTTGTCTGTGCTGTGCAGACGGTTCATTGGTGAAAAGACTCCAAGCTGTACCCATCTTGCAGTGAGCTCGTCGTCTCTGTATCCCAACATATGTCCACCGATATCATGACTCCACCATCCAAAACCGATGTTGCTGGCATTTGCCGTGAAATATGGCTGGAATTTCAGACTTTCCCAGGTAATGACCGTATCACCTGAAAAGCCAACCGGGTATCTGTGGCTTCCGGGTCCTGCATATCTTGAGAAAGTCAGCGCACGTTTTCCTTTCCACTTGCTGTCCAGATAGTGATAGTGGTTCAGCATCCAGAGCGGATCCAGTCCCGGAACCTTGGTTACAGTTCCCTGCTGCCAGTCAAGCCACCAGAAGTCTACTCCCTCTTCTTCCATCGGATGATGCAGTTCCTCAAAATATGTCTCAATGAATTTCGGATCTGTCATGTCAAAAAGCACCGGTTCCTTGCTTGCAGGATCAATTCCCATCTTCTCTGCAACTCTCGGATAGGCTTCCTCATAAGCACGTACTCCGTCTGCCGGATGTACGTTCAGTGTGATCTTATATCCATGTTTGTGCAGCCAGTCCATAAATTCAGGCGGATTGGGGAAAAACTTCTTATTCCAGGTATATCCTGTCCATCCGCTTCCATATACAGGAGGTACATCCTCTACCAGATGCCAGTCCATATCTACAACTGCAACAGAGAATGGCACTTCTTCTTTTTCAAAACGTTCTACCAGTTCTTTGTACTCTGTCTCTGTATATTTGTGATATCTGCTCCACCAGTTTCCGAAGGTGTATCTTGGAAGCAGAGGTGTTTTTCCACATAATCTGTAAAAATCCTGCAGACATTCTATATATCTGTGACCATATCCAAAGAAATAGAAATCTGCTCTGTTTCCCTGACGTGGCTCTACCATTCCATCTTCGCCCATAGCCATTGTGTGGGAATCATCCAGCACTGAAAAACCGTTTCTGGACATAATTCCATGACTCAGCGGAATCTCACCGTCTGCTTCATCCAGGGTTCTGGCTGTTCCCAGCAGATCTTTTGGTTCATCACCATAATGCCACACGCGCTCGCTGGCTTTTCCACCCGCTACACGTATCATCAGACCGCTTGGAGAAAATTTCTGTCTGTCATAGTGAATTTCCAGGTCTTTGGTGTAAATATGTAATTCCTCACCGCCATCGCTCACCCTGAATTCCGGCACCGGGAAATCACGATTGCATACCATCTGTGTTGCTCTGTCCTCAAATCCTCCGTCTTCGCTGTACTCAAAACGGATCAGGGCAGTTGTCAGCATTGTAATCCTGAAATGATCGCCCACGATCACAGCTTCCTTTCTGCATACAGGATTACCTTCCAGCACAAATTTCTTTAAGTTCATAAAAGCTTTTCCTCCTTTACATCAACAACAGTTGTAACAGCTGCTTTTATGTCTATTTTAATCTTCTGCAGTCTGATTGACAACGCCTTTTTTCAGCTACTGAACATTTATATGACATATACTTGTGATATTATTTTCTAGAACGTGTCTGAAAAATGCTTTACGCAAGATGTGCGTCACAATTTGCAGGAGATTTTGGGAATGATTTTCCAAACACACTCTAAAGCAGCTGCCGAAGAGGACGAATGATAATCCTGAGCACGCCGTAGTATAACTTCTTTTTCCGATTCAACACTTTCCCCTGGTACTTTGCGCCTTCGGTTTCCTGACCGTTTGCAAGTACCTCTTTGCTTTTTTCCATATAATCTGATTCTGTTTCGTGAATCTGCTGATTCAGTTTTTCGCTGTCAATTACCAGCATCAGTTCCGTATCCAGATAAGTACTTCGCATATCCAGATTATAGGAACCTACTACTGACAGACGGTCATTTATCAGCACAGCTTTTGTATGAACCGGATAATCATTCATCAGTTCATACACATCTGCCCCTGTTTCCAGAATTTTCTTTTTCTGATTAAGATAATCTGTACAGCCCCATGGATTAGAGCCTTTTTCCACTGCATTCAGCACGATCTGAAGCTTTGCATGATCTGAAATCCCCTGCAATACATCATACATGTAACCATTACAGATCACATAAGGAGTCTGTATTATTACATGATCTGCATTTTCAGTAAGATACTGAATTGTCTGGAGAACCTGCGGTGTTTTTCGTCCCGCCTCAATTCCATTATTGATCAGAGTGATCTTGTTTGCTTCTATCGTATCCTTTTCCCATGCACTGTAGGTTTCTATATCATTGTACCTTTTCAGCAGAGATATGTAAATTTCTTCCATGTGCCGGTATGCATCCGTATATCTGGAAGATTGTTTGCCGTTTTTAATGCTCACACAGCTTTCCTTCCATATTTTATGGAAATAATCCTCAAGCTGGTTCAGAGACTCTCCCTGTCCTTCTGATGTATCATACACCAGGATATCTCTGTCTTCATTAATGCCTTTTGTCTGATCCCCCAGAAAGATATCATTGCTGTTGCGTCCGCCCAGCAGATACATTTTCTCATCCACGATCAGATATTTATCATGCATGCGATAATTCACCTTAAACAGATTGACCGGTGTCACCGGATTGTAAACTCCCACTTCCACATTCTCATATGATGCCAGAGCCTGGAAATCGCTGCTTCCAGCCAGAAACAGTTGCTGATAAATTCCATCGATCAATAACTGAATCTTCACACCTCTTGCCGCAGCGCAATTCAATGCGGCAAGAATTTTAGTGCCATTATCATCCGCGCGTAAGTCAAAGGTAGACAGTACAATGCTCTCCTTCGCAGTGCCAATCATACGAAGCCTCCACAAAAGTGCCTCTTCATTATCGTCAATGCAGCAAATCCTTTCTACGCCTGCTGTCTCTGATGTAAATTCTGTCTTTCTCAGACTTTCCACATATGTTTCGTCCGGTTTCCTGCAAAAAAGAGGTGAAAGTATATTTACCAGCACCACGATCAGCAGGAAAAGGCAAAATATTTTTCCTGTTCTTTTTAGTATTTTTTTCATTCGATACCGTAACCTCCTTTGACCAGACCGGAACCCAGATATTTGACTTATTCCTCTTCTTTCGACAATACACTGAGTATAGAGTATAACATAATCAGAAGCCATAGTGCATCTTTTGATACGAAAAGCGTTACAATCTTTTCACAAACCCTTTTCTTTTTCTTGCAATGTCTTATATGTTTCCGACTTATAAAAATTCAATGTCATCAACTCTTTCCAACAGGGAGGGATTTCAATGTTATCAGGATGGTTTGTATAAAGTGTGATGACTGGTTATAAAGAGAGTTTATCTGCATCTTGCACAGCAGTCTTCTCTCCTGCATGAAGATATTTACCAGCTTGACCCTGTGTTCTTCAAGCGCTATCAGCAGCATAAAATACTTTTACGCCCTTGTGGAACTTTCTCCGCAAGGGCGTAAATATTTCATTTCTCTCTATTTCCCAGATACCTTTATTTTTCACTTTCCCGTAAAACATAAAAAACACCGTCCCCGCGGCAATCGCTTTGTCCGCAAAAACAGTGTTCTTAGTGCGCCTTCAGGGGTTCGAACCCTGGACACCCTGATTAAGAGTCAGGTGCTCTACCAACTGAGCTAAAAGCGCATATTCTTTTGTTTTTCTTTGTGTTGAAGTTTTGCATCACCCTCAACGCAAGTGATATTATATATAATAGTCGTTTAAATGTCAATAGGTTTTTTCAAAAAAAATCAGATTTTTTTCTTTTTCATTTATTTTTCCTTTTTTTCGTCGTTTTGGGACATTTTGTTAAGTGTTTTATTGACCTCTTCTGCGGATTTCCGCAGGCGGCTGAAGGTATTATCAAAGTTTTTGTGTTCATAGCGGAATTGTAGCATTTTATTATGGAAAGAACTTTTTCGTTTCACTGGCTGACTCCTTCGGGGCGCGAAGCGCCCCGAAATTTTCTTATACCATAATATGCACTGCCAGCCACAATAGATAATCAAATGAATAATCGCAATCCACTTCACTACGGAATTGCTATAAACCAGATGATTGCTCTGCTTTTTTATCTGTGACACCCTCTGGAAATCACCATCTTACAGATTGGATTTCCCATAGAAGAAAATTTCTCTTCATATTCTGTCATAACATTTCCCTGTACCATCTCTTCATTATGATGCAGATCAAAAGTAGAAGCTTCCAGATTCCATCCGGCTTCCTCCACTTCTTCCAGGGAAAATTCAAACAGTTCCTTATTATCTGTCTTAAATTCCACTTTTCCATCCTGAACCAGAATCTGGTCGTAACGTGCCAGGAATTCTCTGGATGTCAGGCGACGTTTTGCATGGCGGGCTTTTGGCCATGGATCGGAAAAGTTCAGATAAATCTTATCTACTTCACCTTTCTCAAAGATTTCCGGCAGAAGTCTGGCATCCACTCTCATAAAAAATAAATTAGAATAAACCTCTCCATTCTCCTCCAGTTCTTCTCTCTTCTGCAATGCGCGAAGAAGAACGCTGTCATACATCTCGATTCCTATATAATTGATATCCGGATGCAGCCGGGCCAGATCCATAAGAAATCTTCCTTTTCCCATCCCTACTTCAATATGAAGAGGCTGCTTTTTCACAAAAACCTCCCCCCAGTGTCCTTTCTTTGTCTGTGGTTCCTGCACCACATAAGGGCTCTCCAGAATTGCATCCTGAGCTCCCGGAATATTTCTTAATCTCATAAAAATCTCCTGTTCCTTTTCTTATATCTCCAGAGCGTGTTTGAAAAATGCTTTACGCAAGATGTGCGTGCAATTTCCTGCCACCAATAAACTACCATACCATACTCCTAACGTCAATTACATCCCGGACAGATATTCGCAGGAGATTTCTTTAACTTGTCTAAAAAATAACAATTTTTTTCTTTCTGGAAAAAATTTAGATGGTTTTTTTTAACAAAAAGGTGTATGATATCTAACAGATATTACTATTTTGTGCATAGTAAATCTGGTTTTTTTGTAAAATTTTGACAACTAAGGAGGTTGAAGATGGAGCAGATACTTAACAAATTATCTGAAATCGAGCTTACAGCCCAACGCATCATGGAAGACTGCGACCGGCAAAAGCAACAGCTTTCTGAAGAGGCAGAACAGAAATGTAAAAATTATGACGAGCAGCTGGAGTCCCGGACAACAGAGCAGATTCAACGGATCCGTCAGCAACTGGAAGAAGAAAAAGATTCCCGCCTAGCACAGTTACGTGCAGATACAGACGCTACCTTTTCTTCACTGGATGCTCATTACGAACAGCAGCACTCACAACTTTCCAGAGAATTGTTTGAGAAAATACTGGCTATGTAAAGATCTGTCTCAAACGCTAGAGCGTGTCTGAAAAAGGCTTTCTGCAAGATGTGCGTCACAATTTGTGGGAATGATTTTTCAGACACACTCTAGTACATCGTTTCGTAAATAACTATACCAATCGCATAGGATGCGGATTCGAGTGTGCAGGTCTAAAAACGCAGGCGTAGCGGGCTACGCTGAGGCTTTTAGACCTGTGCACTCGGATTTGCAGACAAGTGAGTGGTATAGTTATTTCGAAAACGATGTACTAGATGACATCAGGAAAGGAAGTGAAAAACAATGGGAGGCGTACTCTCCTACAGCGGACTTTCCACGAAAATCCGCGCAATGCAGAGCAGGCTTACTACCATGGATCAGTTCGAGGAAATCCTCCAACTCTCCGATGTCACGCAGGTAGCCGCCTATCTGAAGCGAATGCCGGAATACTCTTCCAGGTGGGATGCACTGGATGAAAATACCCTGCACCGTGGCCAGATTGAGAAGCTTCTGAAGAAATCCATATTCCAGAATTTCTCCAGAATTTATCACTTTGCCAACCCGGAGCAGCGTAAATTTCTGGATCTGTATTCCAAGCGATATGAAATCCGTGTACTGAAGGAAGTCATGACAAATATCTTCGATCACCGCGACACGGATCCTGTAGATGTTTCTCCGTACCGTGAATTTTTCCGTCTGCATTCCAATATTGATGTAGACCGGATCACTACCTGTTCCACCATGGAGGAACTGATCTCCAGCCTCAAAGGAAACGAATTTTATATCCCGCTTTCGAAGATCCAGGAGCATGAAACAGCACTTCTCTTCGACTATGGTATGGCACTGGATCTGTACTATTTTACCCAGATCTGGAACATCCGTAAGAAGCTGTTTAAAGGTAAAGATCTGGAAGAGATTACCTGCACTTACGGCGAGAAATTTGATATGCTGAACCTGCAGTTTATCCAGCGTTCCAAAAGGTATTACAACATGGATCCGGCAAGTATTTATGCCCTGCTGATTCCTGTAAATTATAAGTTAAAGAAAGAAGAAATCACAGCTTTGGTGGAAGCGCCTTCATACGAAGAAGGTCGAAGAATTTTCCAGAAAACATGGTACGGCAACAAATATGAACAGCTTACCGTAGCCAATCTGGAAGAATTCTACAACCACATCCACCGCTCGATCCTTGAAAAGGAATCCCACAGAAATCCATATTCTGTAGCAGTGATCTATTCTTATCTGTATAACAAGGAACACGAAGTAAACCGCCTGACTATCGCCATTGAATGCGTACGTTACGGTGTGCAGCATGATGAAGCCATGCGTTATATTTGCAACAGTTGATTTCTATATGGCGCATAACTGAATAACTGCTTTGCAGTTTAAAGAACATTAACCAGGAGGTGAATTTATGATTGAGAAAATGAAGTTCCTGAGCATTACCGGTCCTAAGACCGATATTGACAGAGTGGTAAACACCTATCTTTCCAAGTACGAAATTCATCTGGAAAATGCCCTTTCCGAGCTGACCGCAGTAGAGAGTCTTTCTCCGTTTATGGAAATCAATCCATATAAGGAAGCACTCTCTACTGCCAACAGTTTCTATGATGAACTGGCAGATCCGGAGAAGATTTCTGCCAAACCCATGAATACTGAACAGGCTTTAAATACAATCCGCCGGATTCAGTCTGATTATCAGGAACTAAGCAATAAACGTGCTGATCTGGAGAGTCAGCTTGCAGCTCTGGATGAATCTCTGCGAGTGATCCGCCCGTTCAGAAATATTAATTACAATATTTCCTCAATCCTGAAATTCCAGTTCATCCACTTCCGTTTCGGAAGGATTGAGAAGGAATATTACCAGAAATTTGAAAAGTATATTTACGAAAATCTGGACACAATTTTCATTAAATGTGATGAAGATGACCAGTATGTCTGGGGTCTGTATTTTGTCCCGGAGCACGAAGCCCAGAAAGTAAAAGCCGTCTATTCTTCCATGCACTTCGAGCGTATTTATATGCCGGATACGTATGAGGGAACAGCAAAAGAAGCTTTCGAACAACTGACTGAAACACGCAACAGAGCTGCTGCTGATCTGGCATCTGCCGATCAGAAAAAAGCAGATTTTCTTCTTAGAAATCAGAAAGATATCGTTGCATCACGCAATGCTATCGCACAACTTTCCGGTAACTTTGATGTGCGCAGACTTGCAGCATGTACACATGGGGATAAGGACGTTTTCTATATCTTATGTGGATGGATGACAGAGAAAGATGCCCATTCTTTCCAGAATGATATCAAAGACGACAGCCGCATTTTCTGCATTATTGACGGTGAAGAGGACGAACATCTGAAGCCAGGCATCCACCAGCAGCCACCTACCAAACTGAAGAACCCGAAACTGTTTAAACCATTTGAAATGTACATCAAAATGTATGGTCTTCCGGCCTATAACGAGATGGATCCCACATGGTTTGTGGCACTGACTTATTCCTTTATTTTCGGTGCAATGTTCGGTGATGTGGGGCAGGGATTGCTGCTCTTTATCGGTGGTTTCCTGCTTTATAAATTCAAACATATCACACTGGCAGGCATTATCAGTTGTGCAGGTGTGTTCTCCACAATCTTCGGATTTATGTTCGGAAGTATCTTCGGATTTGAAGATGTGATACCAGCCCTGTGGCTTCGCCCGATGAACAATATGATGTCAGTTCCGTTTATCGGAAAGCTGAATACGGTATTTATTGTTGCCATTGGTTTTGGTATGTGCCTAATCCTTTTATGTATGGTATTTAACATTCTGAACGCCTGGAAAGCCGGAGATGTAGAACACATCTGGTTTGATACAAACTCAGTGGCTGGTCTGGTATTCTACGGCTCTGCAGTTGTCTCCATTGCACTTATACTGAATGGCAAAACACTTCCCGGCGGAATCGTACTGTTTATCATGTTCGGCGTACCATTGATCCTAATCTTCCTGAAAGAGCCACTTACAGCCCTCATTGAGAAGAAATCAGAAGTTATGCCAAAAGAGAAGGGAATGTTCGTTGTACAGGGACTTTTTGAAATGTTTGAAGTCCTGTTAAGCTACTTCTCCAATACCCTTTCCTTCGTCCGTATCGGAGCTTTCGCAGTCAGCCATGCAGCGATGATGGAAGTCGTTCTCATGCTTGCAGGCGCAGAAAGCGGAAACCTGAACTGGATAGTAGTAGTTCTGGGAAACCTTTTTGTATGTGGTATGGAGGGCCTGATCGTCGGTATCCAGGTGCTTCGTCTGGAATATTATGAAATGTTCAGCCGCTTCTACAAAGGTACAGGACGTAAATTTGAGCCGTTCCGCTCTGTAAAATAGACAGAAAGATCATCAGAAATTATACTATTTTCATTTATATATCATCCTCGGGAAACCCATATCTGTCGGTCAGCCAGATATTCGAAGCCGAATAAATATGATATATATGAACAGCAAAATCAAAAACTAAGAGGAGATTTAATTATGACAACAATCGCACAGATCATTTTAGCAATCGCACTGGTACTCAGCATCATTCTTCCATTTGGCTACTATCTCATCGGTGAAAAAAACCGCGGACGTTACAAAACAGCTCTCGGTGTAAACGCATTCTTCTTCTTTGGAACCATGCTTATCGCCATTGCAGTTATGTTCACAGGTGCTTCTTCCGTACAGGCCGCTGCAGGCTCTGAAGGCACACTTGCAACAGGTATGGGTTATATCGCAGCAGCTCTTGTAACCGGACTTTCCTGTATCGGTGGTGGTATTGCCGTTGCCAGTGCGGCAAGCGCAGCCTTAGGCGCTATCAGCGAGGATCAGAGTATCCTTGGTAAATCTCTTATTTTCGTAGGTCTTGCAGAAGGTGTTGCCCTTTATGGACTGATCATCTCCTTCATGATCCTGGGACAGTTATAAGATGCAGATGTTTTTGATCAGCGACAATATCGATACCTACACAGGGATGAGACTGGCAGGTGTGGAGGGCGTGGTCGTACACACACATGATGAATTAAAAGATGCTTTGCAGAAAGCCATCTCCAATAAGGAAATCGGAATCATACTCCTGACCGAGAAATTCGGTCGGGAGTTTCCCGAAATTATAGATGATGTAAAGCTTCATCACAAGACCCCTCTGATCATTGAAATTCCCGACAGGCACGGTACTGGCCGCAAACCGGATTTTATCACTTCATATGTGAATGAAGCTATTGGTTTAAAACTGTAAAACAGTTACCAATAGTAAATCTAATGTTACTGTTCACACACCACTATCTCGAGACATACAAGCCAAAATCCCATTGCCGCAGGCAATCTGGAATGAATTTTGGCTACGTTACTGTGAACGGAGTGAACAGTTACAATCTAAATATTACAGGCAGGTGTTAACATGACAATTGATGAAAAACTCAGCCATTTTTATGATATCACTGTAGAGGAAGCCCACGAAAAAGCTGCCGCCATTCTCGATGAGCATAAAGCGACTCTGGAGAAAATGGCAGAAGAACACAAAACTCTCAGTGAAGAAAACGCCCAGACACAGATCAAAGCGGAAACTGCCAGCGCCCGACGTGAAATAAACAAGGCTCTCTCCGCAGAACAGCTCACGATCAAGCGTGACTGGACCAGAAAACAAAACGAATTAAAAGAGAAAATTTTCTCCGAAGTAAAAGGACTTCTGGAATCCTTTACCAAAACTCCGGAGTATGAGAACTATTTAACTGCTAAGATCAAAGAAGCTCTGGATTTCGCAGGAAATGATGAGATTACCATCTATCTCTCTCCGGAGGACAGATCTCTTGCAGAGAAACTTCAGCATACAACAGGTACTGCTATCCAGCTTGCAAAGGACTCTTTTCTTGGCGGTATCCGCGCTACGATTCCTCAGAAAAACATCCTGATTGATCACTCTTTTGCAGGAAATTTTGAGGCAGCATACAAAGAATTCAAGTTTGACGGAGGACCAGAACATGAGTAATACAGGTATTATCTACGGTGTCAACGGCCCCGTCATTTATCTGAAGGGCGACAGCGGATTTAAGATTTCCGAGATGGTTTATGTAGGTCCGGAACATCTGGTAGGTGAGATCATCGGCCTGAAGAAAGGCATGACCACCGTACAGGTTTTCGAGGAGACTACAGGACTGAAACCGGGCGATACAGTTACAGGAACCGGAGATGCCATTTCTGTACTTCTGGGACCTGGAATCATCCACAATATTTTTGATGGTATCCAGCGCCCTCTTGAAGAGATTGCCAAAGCCTCAGGCAAATATATTTCACGAGGTGTCAGCGTTGATTCTCTTGACACAGAAAAGAAATGGAACACTCACATCATAGTAAAAGAAGGAGATGTTGTAGGTCCCGGCTCTGTTATCGCAGAAACTCAGGAAACAGACTCCATTCTCCATAAATCCATGGTTCCTCCGAATCTTACAGAAGCCACAGTTATCCACGCGGCATCTGACGGAGCATACACCATTCTGGAACCGATCGTAACCATTCAGTTCGCAGACGGAACCACCAAAGATCTGGCACTTGCACAGAAATGGCCGATCCGTATCCCGAGACCAACCCACAAACGTTTCCCTGCAAGCGTCCCACTTGTCACAGGTCAGCGTATCCTGGACACTCTTTTCCCGATTGCCAAGGGCGGTACAGCCGCTGTTCCGGGAGGTTTCGGTACAGGTAAGACCATGACTCAGCATCAGATTGCAAAATGGTCTGATGCAGACATTATCATCTACATTGGATGCGGAGAACGTGGAAACGAGATGACTCAGGTTCTGGAAGATTTCAGTAAACTGATCGACCCGAAATCCGGAAACCTGATGATGGACAGAACCACATTGATCGCCAATACTTCCAACATGCCGGTTGCGGCGCGTGAAGCTTCTATTTATACAGGTGTAACTCTTGCGGAATATTACCGGGACATGGGTTACGACGTAGCTATCATGGCAGACTCCACTTCCCGTTGGGCAGAAGCTCTTCGAGAACTGTCCGGCCGTCTGGAGGAAATGCCTGCAGAGGAAGGTTTCCCTGCATATCTGGCATCCAAGCTGTCCGCATTCTATGAACGTGCAGGAATGATGCAGAACTTAAACGGAACCGAAGGCTCTGTCTCCATTATCGGAGCAGTTTCTCCACAGGGTGGTGACTTCTCAGAGCCTGTCACACAGAATACCAAACGTTTCGTCCGCTGCTTCTGGGGACTGGACAAATCCCTTGCCTATGCCCGTCACTTCCCGGCAATCCACTGGCTCACCAGCTACAGTGAATATCTGGAAGACCTGACTCCATGGTACAGAGAACATGTTTCCCCGAAATTTGTAGCAGACAGGAATCAGCTCATGGCAATCCTGAATCAGGAGAGCTCCCTGATGGAGATCGTCAAGCTGATCGGAAGCGACGTTCTTCCGGATGACCAGAAACTGACGCTGGAAATTGCCAGAGTCATCCGTCTGGGCTTCCTCCAGCAGAACGCTTTTCACGCAGAAGACACCTGCGTACCAATGGAAAAACAGTTTAAAATGATGGAAACGATCCTCTATCTTTATGAAAAATGCCGTGCACTCATCAACCGTGGAATGCCGGTTTCCGTACTGAAAGAGGGCAACAACATTTTTGAAAAAATTATTTCCATTAAATATGATGTGGCAAATAATCAGCTTGATAAATTTGACCAATACAAGCAGGACATTGATACTTTCTATGATAACATAATGGAAAAAAACGGCTGATGCCGGAACAGTTACATTCATAGTCATAAACGGCTATGAGTCGTAACAGAGAGGAGAAGTTTATGGCAATTGAATATTTAGGCTTAAGCGAAATAAACGGACCTCTGGTGGTCCTGGAAGGCGTCAAGAATGCCTCCTATGAGGAAATCGTAGAATTTCACATGGATGACGGGACTCGCAAGATCGGCCGTATTATTGAGATTTATGAGGACAAAGCTGTTATCCAGGTTTTTGAAGGAACAGACGGTATGTCCTTAGGCAATACCCATACCCGGCTGACCGGACGTCCCATGGAAATCGGGCTTTCCCCGGAAATCCTCGGACGAACCTTTAACGGTATCGGACAGCCCATCGACGGTCTGGGGGACATCACCCCGGAGGTAAAATTAAACATCAATGGTCTGCCGCTGAACCCAGTAGCACGTGAATATCCCCGAAACTATATCAACACCGGTATTTCCGCAATCGACGGACTGACCACCCTGATCCGAGGACAGAAGCTTCCGATCTTTTCCGGAAATGGTCTTCCACACGACAAGCTGGCTGCACAGATCGTACAGCAGGCTTCTCTGGGAGAAGACTCTGATGAAGATTTTGCCATTGTTTTCGCGGCAATGGGTGTCAAATATGACGTAGCGGAATTTTTCCGCCGTACCTTCGAGGAAAGCGGTGCTGCAGACCATGTAGTTATGTTCCTGAATCTTGCAAATGATCCGGTTGTTGAACGTCTTCTTACACCGAAAATTGCCCTCACTGCCGCAGAGTATCTTGCTTTTGAAAAAGGAATGCACATCCTGGTCATCCTGACAGACATCACATCCTTCTGCGAGGCCATGCGAGAGGTTTCCTCCTCCAAAGGTGAGATTCCGTCCCGTAAAGGTTATCCGGGTTATCTGTACAGCGAGCTTGCAACCCTGTACGAACGTGCAGGTATCGTAAAAGGCAAACCGGGTTCCGTAACCCAGATCCCGATCCTGACCATGCCAAACGATGATATCACTCACCCCATCCCTGACCTTACCGGTTATATCACCGAAGGTCAGATCGTTCTGGACAGACAGCTTCATGGACAGGCAATCTATCCGCCTATTAACGTACTGCCATCTCTTTCCCGTCTGATGAAGGACGGTATTGGTGAAGGCTATACAAGAGCAGACCATCAGGACGTGGCAAATCAGCTTTTCTCCTGCTATGCAAAGGTTGGAGATGCCAGAGCCCTTGCTTCCGTTATCGGTGAGGATGAGCTTTCCCCGCTGGATAAACGCTATCTGGTATTTGGTAAAGCCTTTGAGAGTGAATTTGTCGGCCAGTCCGAAACCGAGAACCGAAGCATCACCGAAACCCTGGATAAGGGCTGGGAGCTTCTGGGACTTCTTCCGAAAGAAGAGCTCGACCGAATTGATACGAAGATCCTCGACAAGTACTATCACGAAACAGTACGCTAAAAGAAGCGAGGTGATTACATGGATCCGAATACCTTTCCCACCAAGGGAAACCTGATACTTGCAAAGAATTCACTGAAGCTTTCCCGTCAGGGCTATGAGCTGATGGATAAGAAGCGTAACATCCTGATTCGTGAAATGATGGAGCTGATCGATCAGGCAAAGGATATCCAGACACAGATCGATGTGACTTTCCGCGCTGCCTATACAGCACTGCAGAAAGCCAACATGGAGATTGGTATCGCCTTTGTCCAGCAGATCGCGTGTACGGTTCCTGTCGAGAACTCTATACGCATTAAAACCCGAAGTGTTATGGGTACGGAAATTCCTCTGGTGGAATATGACAAAACCACTAACACTCCCACCTATGCCTACTACAGCACAAAGATGTCTCTGGACGAAGCCAAGGCTGCCTTTGAAAAGGTAAAAGAGCTGTCCATCCGCCTGTCCATGGTGGAAAATGCAGCCATCCGCCTTGCAGCCAATATCAAGAAAACGCAAAAACGTGCCAATGCTCTGAAGAATATCACTATTCCGAAGTACGAGGCACTGACCAAAGATATCCAGAATGCACTGGAGGAGAAAGAACGTGAGGAATTTACCCGTCTGAAAGTCATCAAACGAATGAAACAGAAATAGTGTATATCTGAAAACAGCCGAATGAATATTTATTATTCATCCGGCTGCTTTTTTATCTGACGTATGATAAGGGCATCTAACACAGGACTTCATGCTGTGTGGATAATATCTGTGAAAAGTTATCCCCATTCGAATTCATTTTGTGCATTTCTCATCCACATCTGTCTCTCCTATGTGGAAATTTCCTGTTTCTGTCAAATGTATTCTTTTTTTCATTGTTGTTGTAGATTTCAGCAGAATATCTTTTCGAATATTCTGATTATTTATATATATATTATTATATTTTGTCTTTTTTGTACAATATTATATGTTTTTTAGAATATAAAAAAGTCAA
The DNA here is from genome assembly GCF_015668165.1 of Blautia sp. 1001283B150304_161114_C9. Lineage (NCBI taxonomy): Bacteria > Bacillati > Bacillota > Clostridia > Lachnospirales > Lachnospiraceae > Blautia > Blautia sp. 1001283B150304_161114_C9. The sequence goes on from NZ_JADPGO010000012.1 coordinate 28,092, forward strand.
TAGATTTGTGGATTTTTTCGTCCAAAAATGTCGATTTATCATTTTACACAAAACATCTGTTTCTTTTTTACTTATGTAAATCGAGTATTCCACACATATAAAATGTGGATAATGTGGATAACTTTGTGTATAACTTTAATTTACGGGATTTTTCAATAACCGGGTATGTGGATAGAGTGTGTATGACTTTATCCACTTTTCCCACCTCTCGACATTCTTTGTGCAATTTGTCGAATCATATAATTTTAAGCATTACAGCTATTCCATAAACGTACCTACAGCTGCCGGCTGCTCATAATCATAGTTGGAAATCTTGATTCCCGTTGCAGCACCACTGGCATGGATAATCTTGCCGTCACCGATATAAAGTGCCACATGGTCAACATATCCGCTTCCGTAGAATACCAGATCTCCCGGCTCAAGCTGACTGATGTCTTTCTTTGTGGAAGCATCACACTGCGCTGCAGCCACACGTGGAAGACTGTATCCGAAATTAGCAAATACAGACATTACAAATCCTGAACAGTCTGCACCGTTTGTCAGGCTTGTTCCGCCGTAAACATACGGATTTCCCTCAAACTGCAGTGCAAAATCCACAACCGCCTGACGTTTCTCAAGACGCTGTTCCTCTGCCTTCTTCGCTTCCTCTTCAGCTTTCTTTCTGGCCTCTTCCTCCGCTTTTTTCTTAGTTTCTTCTACTGTCTGCTGAATAAACTGCAGAGCATCTTCTTTCTCCTGCTCTGCTTTTTCGGAAGCTTTCTGCGCTTTCTCCACTCTGCGTTCCTCTCTGATCTGTGCAGCTTCCTCTTCCTTCGCAACAAACTCCTGTGTCTGTTCCTCTGTCTGCTTCGCCAGTGTACTTGCCAGTGCACTTACACTTCCTGTTCCATCAGAAAACGCTGACGCACCATCATCAAACTGTGCTGCGCTTACGCATACCCCCTGTGTCAGAACCACAGAACTCATAATTGCTGCCATCAAAATTGTCTTTATTTTATTATTTATTTTATTATTCATTTTACTAATCAACTCCTGTTATACATCTCTGCAAAATTATTACATTTCTATTACGTTTTGTTACACATTTGTGTATGTTAACATAACATCCCAATTTTGTCAAATGAAAAAAGTGTGACGAGCATTTGAAAGGATGTTACGTTACTGGTTACTGAAAGCATACTTCATGCCTTCCTTCAATAAAATAGTAAAAAGCAGCTTCCGAGGTGGATATGCGTATTCATAAAAATATCCCCAAAAGAATCCTCAGCCTGTGTCTGGTCTTTGCCATTGGCATCAGCATGGGTGTTCTCTCCGACCACTTTGTTTCTGAAAACTCCCGTTTTCAGACCTTTACGGAAAAATTATTCCGGTCCGAAGTATGCAGCAATAACCTCACCCTTCACTACACTCTTGCACACCCTGAAAAAAAAGGTATCAGAAAGCCCGAGGCAACTCTTGGAACTGCACTTTCTGACCCGGCTAAGACCACCAGTCTCTGTCAGGAATATGAGAAAGAGCTGAAATCCTTTGCCTATTCCAGGCTCTCCGAAGAAAACCGGCTTACCTGTGATATGCTTCTTCTCTATTTTCACACCAGAGCCTCCCTTGGAAAAAACAGCGCCCTGGATGAGCCGCTGGGACCAGGCCTGGGTGTGCAGGCACAACTTCCCATTCTTCTGGCGGAATATACTTTCCGGACAAAAGAAGATATCTCTGATTATCTGAAACTTCTGAGTACCGTCAGGCCATATTTTCAAAGTATTATAAAACTGGAAAAGCAGAAATCCCAGTCAGGGCTTTTCATGAGCGACACAACTCTGGACCGTATCCTGAAACAATGCCATTCTTTTGTCGCAAATCCTGACTCCAACTACATGGATGATATTTTTGCACAGAAACTGAAAGCATTCTCCAATCCTGCATTTAGCAGCGAAGATCAGAAAAAACTCTGTACATATCATCATAAACTGATCTTAACCGAAGTGATCCCTGCTTATCAGGAACTGGCAGACAGTCTGGAAAGTCTTCGCGGTACAGGCAAAAGCAGCCGGGGCCTGGCATTTTTTGAGGGTGGGCGTGAATATTACCTTTACCTGCTGCAAAGCCAGACAGGAACCTATGTACCTGTCGGACAAATCGAGAAAAGGATGTCAGCTCAGCTTTTGTCCGATTACCGGGAGATATCTTCTATGCTGAAACAGGATCCCTCCCTGATCGACAGGCTGAATCAATGTTCCGGTGAACTTACACTGACACCAACTCAAATGCTGGAGAAGCTTCCGGAATTGATGAAAAAAGATTTCCCGGAACTGAAAGATGCCTCTTACGAACTCCGCACCGTTCATCCTTCCATGAAGAAATTCTTAAGTCCTGCTTTTTACCTCACACCGCCTGTGGATACCCGAAGCCCCAACGTGATCTACATCAATGATTCCGGGCGCACCTCTTCTCTGGAACTTTTCGGCACACTGGCACATGAAGGATTTCCCGGCCACCTTTACCAGACAGTTTCTTTTGCCGGAAACAATCCCTCTGACATCAGATATCTGGTCACCTCCTCCGGCTATGTGGAAGGCTGGGCAACCTACGTGGAATCCTACGGCTATGAATATGCCGCCTCCCTTATGAATGATCCGGATTCTGTCAAAAATGCCGTCCGGCTTGCCTGGTTAAACAGGAGTATGAATCTGTGTATTTACTCCCTAATCGATATCGGCATTCATTACAGGGGCTGGGATGCATCCCGCACTGCTGTCTTTCTGAAAGCATTTGGCATCAACAATGCTTCTACTGCTGCCGAAATCTATCAGTATATTGTGGAAACTCCCGGTAACTATCTGAAATACTATTGGGGATATCTGAATTTCCTTGACTTGAAAACAGTCTGTCAGAAAAGACTTGGAGATGATTTCGACCTGAAAGAATTTCACCGCCGGATTCTGGACATCGGACCTGTACAGTTTCCGGTTCTGGAAAAATACATGAAATAAACGAATTACTGGAAAACTTTCATCGGCCAGACTTCCGGAGAGTCTTATCAGTTTGAGTGGCATGGAGGAGATAATGTTACGGTTATCATTCAGCCATCTGAACGTCAGAGCGGAATCCGCGTCAGTATGGATTAACAGCCTGATATAACAAAGAGCCGGACTGACTGCAATATTTTATAGAATTGCAGTCAGTCCGGCTCTTTAAAATATAAAACCAAACATTTCTCAAGTAATGTTTCCGAAAACAATCTTCCTGCCTCCATTTCCATCACTGTCTCTTTGAATCTGTCGCTACCATTACCGTAAATCTTTTTAAATCCAGCCGGAACTAATCCCAGGTCGCTTTCTTCCACCAGGGAAACATCGAATTCGCTGTCTCCGGCTGCTATGATATATGCAGGCTGCAGTCTCTTTCGAAGTCTTCTCACAGCCATTCCCTTACTCAGATTTACAGGAACAACATATACCTTCTCTCCATTATGAAATACGTCCACCAGCTTCGTAGTCAGTTTTGCCTGCAGATCTTCAACCACTTCCTCCGGCTTTTCACATTTTGTAAAAATAAAAAGCTCATCTAGAAATCTCAGCTCAAACTTTCGTCTGGAATCCCCGGCAAGAATCTGCTGCGCTTTTTCCATTTCCGGTCTGCTATTCCGGATCATTTGCAGCGACTCCAGATACCACTCTCTGTCACGCTTACCATTTACCAGCAGTACTCCTCCATTACAGACAAGGGCATAGGGTACGATTCCTATATCCAGATCAATACGTTTATACTGTTCTTCCGTCCTTGTGGATGTTGGTATGATAGTCATCTTCTCACTTACTTTTTTCAACAGATCATGCGTTTTTTCAGAAATAAACGAGATTTCTCTTCCATTATATAACTCAACATTTAATTTATTTTCACCGATATTGCGCTTATACGAATATATTATGGTATTGTCCATGTCCGCGCATAAAATGCCATTCATTCGCTTCCTCCAAAAATGGGACTGCCGCACTGTTATTACCTGCGACAGCCCCATAATTATTATTTCATACGTATTGTTTACCTGCTCATGATTGCTTTTCTGATAAGATCCACCGGTATAATAAGTACTGCAAGTACCATGGATACCAGTAATGCCTTTGGCTCAAGCAGAGTTGTGTTAAATACTTTTCCGCCGATTTCAATGATAATGGTCTGAAGAACAAAGATTGCTCCCATTACCAGTACGAAGTTCTTATTCTCCCCGATATGCTCAAACAGATTAAACTTCTCAGATCTGGTATTCAGACTGTTAAAGATAATCGCATAAATGAAGAACGCAAACATAAATGTTTTCTCATAAAGCTCCGGATCTGCACAGCCCGCAGGGATTACCCAACTGGTAATGCCGCCGATATTCTCAAGTATCAGGATAGAACCAAGGGTAATAAATATTGCACTTACTCCGATCGCTGACTTGATGTACGGAGTCAGAATATTATCTGTTCTCTTTGCCGGCTGATCTTTCATATATCTGTCAAGAATAGGTTCTCCACCAAACGCCATGGCAGCCAGTGTATCCATGATCAGGTTGATCCAAAGGATCTGGACAATGGAAAACGGCTCTGTCCATCCCAGGATCGGTGCAATGATATTCATTAACAGAGTACTGATATTTACAGTAAGCTGGAAAATGAGGAATTTTCCGACAGATTTCGCCATAGTCCTGCTGTTAAGCACACAGTCTTTAATGGAAGTCAGACTGTTATTAAGGATAACAACATCTCCTGCCTCCTGTGCAACTGCTGTACCATCTCCCATTGCAAAACCAATGTCTGCCTGTTTTAATGCGGGAGCATCGTTCACACCGTCACCGGTCATACCACAGACATTATCAATCTGCTGTGAAAGAGATACCAGTCTTTTCTTATCAAGCGGTTTCGCGCGGCTTACCACTCTCAGGTTCGGGAGAACTTTCTTCAGCTCTTCATCTGATAATTTCTCCATTTCTTCATGGGTAAGAACCACATCCTTCTTCTCATCTGCAAGAATACCTGCCTCTTTTGCAATGGCTACTGCAGTTTCCTCTGCATCACCGGTAACCATAACTACCTGGATTCCTGCATCATTGAGAATCTGAACAGTCTCAACCGCATCTGTTCTGACATTATCACGCAGACACAGAACTGCCATAAGAACAGTCTTTCCATCGCTGATTTTCGCTACAGAGAGAAGCTTCATGGTTCTCTTTGCCTGTGCATGCATCTGTTCTTCTACTTTATCTTTATCTGCCTTTGTAAACTCTCTTTCTTCCCCGTCCGGAAGCATGTAATGTGTTACTTTATCAATGATATTCTCTGTAGCACCCTTCCAGTAAACAAGTCCGTTTTTCAGTTTTACAGTGGCACATTTCTTCTCAGAATCAAATCCGCTGATCTCTTCTACCTTCTCCGGATCATTGTCAGAATCATTATAACCATGATTGATGGCATAAGAGAGCAGTGCTCTGTCCATGTTGTTACTTCCGATTGCCTTTCCCTCTGAGGAAATCTTTGCAAGGTTATTCAGGGTGATAGCTTCTATAAACTCACTGCTCTGAATGGAATCAACAATCTCACCGTTACCTGTGATAAATTCTACCAGTGACAGGTTACCCTGTGTGATCGTTCCGGTTTTATCACTGAACAGCACGTTCATGTAAGCAGAATCTGAAAATGCCGCCTTGTGGCTGACAAGGATATTCTTTTTATACATGGACTCTGTATTCATTGACTGAACCAGACTGTTCATCATCGGGAGTCCCTCCGGAACTGCCATGATCACGATAGAAGCCATAAGCATAACTGCTTCCGCTATTACAAGGAGAACGGAAACAACAGTGATTGCCTGATCTGCCCTGATCAGAGTCAGGACAACATGAAGGATACCTGCGATCGCTGCAGCTGACACACCCAGTTTACCGATACCTGCTGCCACACCCTCCAGCTTCAGGCTGGAAGTATCTTTTCGCTCTTCTTCCTCGGAGGTATCTGTCAGAGCTTTGTTTATCTTTCCTAATTCAGAACTGTCTCCGATAACAGTTGCGATCATGTAACCTTCGCCTGAAGTCACAACAGAACCCATAAAGACTTTTCCATGTGAGGAGTAATCCGTAGATTCTGCCTCGTCCATATTGGTTACTGCTGCTTTGTTCTCATCTCTTGATTCACCGTTTAATGCCGCCTGAGATACTTTGATCTTACCTTCAAATAACAGACCATCTGCCGGAACCTTATCTCCTGCCTGGATAAGGATCGTATCACCTTTAACGATTTCACTGGTAAGAATATTGACCAGCTTTCCGTCTCTTACGACTTTGGCATAAGTCTTGCTGTATTCTTCCTGAAGCGCCTCACTTCTTGAAGTATTTCTGTACTCTGACAGGGTACTGAAACCGGTAGCAAGTGCGATTGCGATCACAATACTGATGATCTCCACAACATCATTTCCGCCGGATAATGCAGGGACAAAGATTCCCAACACAGCCAGGATAACTTTAAGAGCCAGAGCCGCACATAATACCTTGATCCAGATATCATCAAATGCGCCGATGAACATGGACCAGAGTGATTCAGTCTCTTTCTTCGCTAGCTCATTGGTGCCGTACTTCGCCTTGCTCTCGCTGACCTGCTGTCCGGACAGGCCCTGCATTCGCTCCTCTTTGTTTATTTCATTCATAATAATTAACCTCCTCTTTCGGGTTTTGCAACTGTTCAATCATGGACAGACAGTTACCGGATTTTATATAAAAAGAGGAACCATAACAGCTCCTCTTTTTATTTTCACACAAATCTCTGGCAGAGTTCCCCAAGTCCGGGATCTGTTGTGCCATTTCCTACGGCGTTGAATTTCCATTCACCGTTATACCTGTATATTTCCCCAAAAATCATCGCAGTCATACCTGAATAATTCTCAGTTAAATTATATTTGCACATTTCTTTATTGTTTCTGGCATCAACCAGACGGATAAATGCATTCTGGATCATTCCAAAATGCTGTTTTCTCTTTACTGCCTGATAGATATTGACAACAATGACAATCTTATCATATTCAGCCGGAACTCTTGACAGATCAATAACAATCTGCTCATCATCTCCCTCGCCTGCTCCTGTAAGATTGTCTCCCATATGATTGACTGTCCCGGATTTATGTTTCAGATTGCCGAAATATACCAGGTCTGTTTTATCTGTAAATTTACCATTTTTCAACATGATTGCAGAAGCGTCGCAGTCGATTGCCTGATGTGATGAAGAACCAAATAATGCACCAAACAATCCACCACCGCCGGATGGCTTTGCCTCATCCCAGCCAAGTCCCACGATCACCTTTGCTAATCCTGCATGCTCCTTTGACAGATTTACCTTCTGTCCTTTCTGTAAGCTTACTGACATTTTCGTCCCTCCTGTTGCCCTCCGGCACTATTCTACGTCTACACCATAACTGTTGCACAAAGCAGCCAGACCACCCTGATAACCGCTTCCAATGGCATTAAATTTCCATTCGTCACCATTCTTGTACAGTTCACCAAATACAACTGCTGTTTCAATAGAGAAATCTTCTCCAAGATCATATCTGAGGATTTCTTCTCCTGTCACTTCATTGAAGATTCTCACAAAGGCATTGGAAACCTGTCCGAAATTCTGGCGTCTTGCCTCTGCATCATAGATGGTAACTGTAAATGCAATCTTTGTGATATTGGCAGGAATCTTTGACAGATCGATCTTAATCTGCTCATCATCTCCGTCTCCGGCACCTGTAAGATTGTCTCCCATATGCTGGACTGCTCCGGACGGATGTACAAGATTTCCATAGAATACAAAATCGTTCGAATCAGAAACCCTTCCGGAATCTGTCAGACAGAACGCTGCTGCATCCAGATCGAAATCTCCGCCTGTGTCAAAAGCATTGATATCCCATCCGATACCTACAACTACATTCTTAAGTCCCGGGTTACCTTTTGTAAGACTGACCTTCTGTCCTTTTTTTAAACTAACTGGCATATATTTTTCCTCCCATATTGTCTTATCCGCTTCGCTATACAGCTCCATACCTGATAACTGTTTAGTATTTTTACCAAACAGCCGACTGTCTCTTACATTACGCTACTTCAATACCATAATGACCGCAGAGTGCTGCAAGTCCACCTTGGAATCCGCTTCCGATGGCATTAAACTTCCACTCTCCGTTATGTCTGTAAAGTTCTCCTACAACTACTGCTGTTTCAATGGAGAAGTCCTCCCCAAGATCATAATGAATCAGTTCCATCTCATTGGATTCATCTACCAGACGGATATAAGAGTTTGAAACCTGTCCGAAGTTCTGACGTCTTGCTTCTGCATCATAAATGGTAACTGTAAACGCAATTCTCTCAATATTCGCCGGAACCTTTGACAGATCGATCATGATCTGCTCATCATCACCTTCACCCTCACCGGTAAGGTTATCTCCCATGTGGATGACTGATTCACTGGCATGCTTCAGATTGCCATAGAAAATGAATTCTTTCTCTGTAGGGCATTTTCCGTTGGCACCAAGCATAAATGCTGCTGCATCCAGGTCAAAATCCGCACCTGAATCAAAAGCGTTTACATCCCATCCAAGTCCTACCATGATCTTCTTAAGTCCCGGATTCTTCTTTGTTAAATCTACCTTCTGTCCTTTTGATAAATTAATAGGCATATCATTCATCCTCCCTTTTTTCTGTGTTTTTATTTTCTTACCGGTGGCACATTGTATTGTTTGTTAAAATCCTGTTTGATTGCCTCCAGACGAACCTGATCCTCCTGGCGTTTCTTTCTGGCATCTTCCTGGATCCTTCTTGTCTCTTCGATTCCATTGGTAATGGTTGCCCATGTCTTCTCAAGAGTCTCAATCTGAATGGAACTTCCGGATGCCATTTTAGCTGTCATCTTCGATACATCTACTGTATTCTGGGCATTCTTAAGAAGCATCTCATTTGTTTTCTTATCCAGTTCTGCAATAGATTCTGCCTGTATCTTCTGCCTTTTCAGAAGAATTGCCTGCGCAAGTGCCTGCTTAAATACAGGAAGCGTAACGATAAACGCAGAATTGATCTTTCTCACCAAATTGTAATTGCTGAACTCCATAGTCTTTATCATGGGAATGGACTGCATTGCCACATTCTCTGCTGTTCTCAGATCCTGTGTCCTCTGTTCCAGCATCATCAGTGCCTGATTCAGACTGGTAAGTTCAAACTGAATAGACTGATCTCCCGTATTCTCCATATCCTGCTGTCTCTGGGCAATGTAGGCTTCAATCTCTTTACATGCCTGTTCTCCTGCAAGGATATATTTCACCAGTTCATGATAATAATCCACATTGGTCTTAAACATGGTATCCAGCTTTTTGTTGGACTGTTTGATTTCAGACTCATATCCTTTAAGCTGAACATAAATCTTATCAACTTCTTCGCCCATTGTGTGATACTTGGCCAGTATCTTATCCAGCTGTTTTCTGAAATTTCCGAAAAGCTTTCCGAAAAGTCCCGGATTATCCTTAATTTCATTAATGTCAAACTGATCCATGATCTTTGCCAGCGATTTAAGCATCTCGCTTGTCTCATTAAGCTGCGACATATTCATGCTGTTGAGGACCACATCAGATGCCTTGGAAATCTCCTCTGCTGCTTTCGCACCAAAAGATACAATGGTATCCATATTGTAAACTTCGATCGTGCTGACAATATCGTCCACTTCTTTTGAATTGACCAGCTCAGCATTCATCTGCTGCCTGTCAGCGACAATATCATATTTCTCCACAACTTCAATCTCATTTTTCTCCTGAAGACCATTACCGGCCTGAGCAGGATTTCCCATAGATGATTTACCGAAATCAAGTCCCATAATCTACTAACCTCTCCTGAAAAGTTTTCTCCGCCATGAGGGGCGGGTACTGTTTGTCGAAATGTTATTCAGATCCGGAACCTGCATATCGTATTTATATTCCCCGATCTGGTGCTCTTCCATCAGTTTTTCTGCAAAGTAGTTCTCCACACTCTGATAGCCTGTAGGGACAAAAAACAGAATGTCAAATCCTGCCAGGTTCAGGAATGTTACAAGAATCGAATCCTGAAGTGAAATCATCGTCTCCCCTGTATTAATATATATCAGTTTCGGATTCTTTTTTGTAAAATCAAATTTCTGGATCAGACGCAGAATCTCCTTCGGCAGATCCAGAATCTGCGCGATCACTGTATATTCTGTACCATTTTCCCCAATACCCTTTATCAGTTTCCGCTCGATCAGAAGCTGCAGCTTGTCAAGTATAAATTCCTGCATTTCCTCCCGAAGAAGATGATAAGGATATCTGGGATGATTCTTTATTTTATTCCGCAGAAGCTTTCCGTTTTTATAAAATTCTACGGCAAAGGCTTTCATTGGACCGGAGGCAGTTGGTTCAATGTACGGAGCACTTTTCACAACAACGGTATCTTCTGTGATCAGTGCTGCTATGGATTCCCAGTACTGAGAAACACTTCCATCCTTCACTCCTGAGATTTTTGAAAAAATAACCGGAATATTTACCACACCGTTAACTGTGCTGAAATTAGGTCTGTATTTCAATTCCTGATCCCACAGTAGTTTTATCTCTTCATACATGGTCTGCAGATTGATAACATTCGCCTTCACATACTGCTGATTTCTGTATATCCCACTGTCCTGATACATCAGAGTATCAAGTTCTCTTTCCGCATGATAAGCGGCTGTTCCAATCTTTACCTGAGAACTCTCTTCCGGATATTCTGTGATCGCCAGACTCTCCGGATAGTTGACCTCATACAGAAGTTTATCTTCCAGACAGCACCTAATGTTCAGATCAGGACATAAGATCAGCACATCCAGTGGCAGCCGTCCAAGGAAACTCATAAACAGAGCTTCGTTTTCATTCCGGCAGCCCCCCAGATAAATAAAGCATCCAATCTCCGGTGATTTCCAGTTTATGAACAGCTTCGGCAGATATCTTCTCATCCAGCACAGCAGATACACTGCCCTGTTTGTCAGTCTGTTAAGATTTTCCCCTTCCTTCTGAGATTCAGCTAGCATAACATCCACAAATGTTTTATGCAGGATCCGCTGAAGCTCCGGATTGGCTCCATACTGTATATTACACGCAAGTCCCAGGAGCATCTGATCTCCGGATGTATAGTTTGACCTCTTTATCTCTGAAATTTCCTGCGGCGTTGGTCTTGGAATCTCTTTACTTACGATCACCGTATTTCTCTTTGAATTTCTCAGTTCCTGCTGCAATCTGAATAACTCATTTGCATAAGTAAGCTTATCTTCTGCCCCGTTAATCCTGCAGAAACAGTTATAAAAAAAACGGCTGTCATTTCCCCTTAACAGAATGCTCTCGCGGATATCATCCAGGCCGTTTCCCTTTATCCATGCATTTGTACAATTTGTAAGCGAAGGTCTGATTCCATACAGTCTCTCATTGTTAAGTTCATTCTGAATCTCATCTCTGACCTTTTTCACACAATATCCCTGCGGAAATGGCTGCAAACCTTCCATCTGCAAACTGTCTGAAAGAACGGAACCCGGATCTGTTTTCAGATATCCCTGATCCCCTGCATACTGAAGCAGTACTACATCACAGCCTGCATTGGAAAGAATCGATATGAGCATTAACTCATAATTGCTTATCTGCCCTTCATATAATATTTTAGGGATATGGTTCTCTCCAAGCTGATTTACAATGCGTTCAAATTTATAATACAGCCAGCACATGAACTTGATATATGCGTTCCTGAGCATATTCTCGGTTTTCCCGGCTTTTCGCAGGGAATCCAGAGAGTCATAAATGGAGGCTGCCACATTCTGTCTCTGAAACTCATTCATCCTTGGCAGCCATTTTCTCAGACTGACATGGATAAAATCCATACTCATCTGAAAATCCATTCCCATTATTTCATTATAATATGCAAGATTCCCCTCATCGGGATTAGGTATCTTCCCTTCGATAACCACTCCGGCTCTTCTTGCTGTATCATAATATTTCTTTATAAATTCGCCGACTTCTTCAGAATATCCGTTGATACGGTAGAAATAAACACCTTTCTCCCGCCTGCTGTTCAGTTCGACAAAATAATCACTGAGGTTTTGAATTTTTTTGTGTTCCAACATATAAGTATCTCACTTTCAATATCTGCTTATCTTATTTCTGTTCATGATAAGTTCTACAGCAATTTCATAAAATAATGCGGAACCATAATTTTCTCCAAATTTTCGTATAAATTCTACCTCAAAATTGTATCATATTGCTATTTATATTTCAAGAAAATTCCCCTGTTCTTTCCATGGCTTATTCCCCTGAAATGTGCTATGATGTAGTTGCTGACTCGGTCCTTCACACTGTGATGGGCCGGATTACCTGCAGTATTTTATTGAATTTCTATAAGGTACCCTATTTACGGGAATTTTTGTAGATATGTCAGAAGGAGTGTTATGAAAAATAATGTTTTATATTACAGTGTAGGTCCATTACTCTATTGTCCTGCCAACAGAATATCCATCACTGATTCTCTGATAAATGAAAGATTCGGGAACAGATTTTCTCTTGCTCTCTGTCTTGAAGATACCATAAACGACGATCATGTTGAAGAAGCCGAGCAGATACTGATTTCTTCTCTCAGCCAGATATTCATACAGCATGAACAAAAGCCATTCTATCTGCCCAAAATATTTATCCGGGTTCGGAATCCACAGCAGATTCAGAGATTAACAAAAGCTCTTGGGCAATCCATTAAGATTGTTACCGGTTTCATCGTCCCTAAATTCAGCCCGGATAACGCACAAAGTTATATTGAGCAGATGATCCTCGTCAATGAACTTGTCGCAAAAAAGCTTTACATGATGCCTATTTACGAAAGTCCTTCCATTATAGATTTGCGAAACAGAATTGATATTCTCTACTTGTTAAGGGATTCTTTAGCCAGAATTGAAGATCTTATATTGAATATACGTGTTGGCGGAAATGATCTGTGCCATATGTTTGGGTTTCGCAGACATGCCAATGAATCAATTCACAGCATCAGACCTGTTTCAGATATTTTCTCAGATATTATCACTGTATATGGTATGGATTATGTGATTTCCGGTCCTGTATGGGAATATTATGCCGGTGACAGCTGGAAAGAAGGAATGATTCAGGAAATCCGGGAGGACAGACTTTGCGGTTTCATCGGAAAAACCGTTATCCACCCTTCACAGATCCCTGTAGTAAACAGAGCTTATCAGGTTTCACGAAATGACTACCTTGACGCACGGGCGATTTTAAACTGGAATGCTGATTCTGCTTCCCTTGTTGCAGGAAGCAAAACCAGAGAAAGAATGAATGAATATAAAACCCATCTGAACTGGGCTAAGAAAACAGTTTATCTTTCAGAAGTTTTCGGAATAACAGAATAAGTATTACCCTTCTCACGCATCCGCAAGCTTCTTAATGATTCCACAGCATTTATAATGTGTAAGTGGATAGTATTCTACAGGTGTATGTTTCTCTTCGGCAAGTCTGACAATATGCTCCAACTGAGGATTTCCCTTATATCGCTCATCGATCAGCACCTTCCAGGGAATTCTCCTCAGTAATACTCTTGTTGTCTCTCCGATCCCCGGTTTGATCAGATTAATATCGTCAACACCGAAATTCTTTCCTATATTTATTACCTCATCAATACCCTGACTTTCCACTCTTTTTTCCAGATCAGGTGTATTCTCCATATTAAATTCCTTTTCAATGGTTTCAATAAAGTCATATGACAGATCAGAATCTGTCAGTTCTCCGTAATAGACTGCCCCATGGAAATCATCTCTGCCTATTATGTCATCTCTCAGAAAAGTACGGCTGATAAGGCCGGATACTGTACTGTTCAGGCAGGAACTTGGGATCAGGATATCTTCATGTGTTCCGCAAAGCTCCGTAACATTTGCCGGATCTGCCACTACCGCTATGTCAGCAGAAACCCCTTCATATGCAGAGATATCTTTCTTCAATTCATTCAGGATCGCACCCTTGCCAATCCATCCGTCCACAAATAAAATCTGCTGCGGTCTATACTTTTCAAGCAGATACTTCATGGCATTATCGTCAATCCCTCTTCCTCTGATAATTGAAATGGAATAATGAGGCACATTTATACCATATTTGAATTTGATGTATCGCTTCACAAGGATACCAATTGGGATTCCCGCTCTGGCAAGGGATACCAGGACAATTTTCTTTCCCTTATTCTCTATGATCTTATCTGCCAGCATTCCTACTGCATTGGCAACCGGCTTCGCATAATGTTTCAGCGCATTATGATATACCTGCATATACTGATCTGTAGGAACATATTCAACAGGCAGCATCTCGCTGTAATGTTTTCCGGACTGAATCAGTTTCTCCCGCACTTTGGCAGGCTGAGGTTCTACCAGCCCGGTAATATCCTTCAATAATAAAATCACATCTTCTTCTGAATAGGAACTTCTCAAATCAGCACCACCTTACAACTGTAATATCCTTGTTCTGCATCCGGACAGCATTTATCAGCGTTTCCTGACTCTCCTTTATTTCCGGGGAATCTGTGACAATCAATACCTTGTCATATTTTCCTATATCGTAAATAAACGTTCTCCTGTCCGGATCATATAAACTTTTCAGTTCATATCTGCTGTGAAGGGGATACTCTTTTTCCAGACTCACAGCAATGGGACTTCTTGTAGTCGAATGGCACCTTACTTCGGCTCCCTCTTTTTCCATCTTTCTTCCGATATAAAGTACAGGGAACATAAACTCCTCAGTGCCAATCACCAGTATTCTTTTGCCAGATATATTATCAGCCATGTTTCCGGTTTTCTCCCGGATTTCTCTCCACAGATTCTCACATGCTTCTTCATATTTCCCGGAATCAATCAGTCTGCGGGCATCCATCCGGTCTTTAACATAAATCGTTGTATACTCTGCGGCCTTATCCGGACATTTATAATAAAATCCGTCTCCCTTAAATGTTTCTGCTCTGTCTCCGTAAGTACTGTGATCCGTTTTTACCAGATAATACAGGGAAATCCCCTGTCTCTTATAACGTTCCAGATTCTCCTCGCTCATTCCGTTTAACAGAGATGCTACTGAATATTTAAATTTTCCGTCATATTCCCTGTCAAGAATACTGATGATATTCCGAATTGTTTTTCCGGTAGTTACTTCATCTTCGATAAATATGATCCGATCCGTCTCCGCCGCTGCTCTGTCAATATCATCTTTTACCAGCTTCTGCTCTGTGGCATGGCTGTGTTCCTCGGAAAAAAACAGATAATTCACGCCGGGAATAACTTCTCTGGTGGTCTGAATATAATCTGCCCCCACAGTAATCGCTGCCTGAGCACCTATGGCAGTTGCTGTCTCCGCAAAGCCCACCAGCAAAAGTTTTTCATCTTTGTATTTCTCCCTGAAAGTATCTGCCAGAGCAGCAAATAAATCCAGTGCCTTTGATGGCACTACCGGAATATGCTTTCCCTGAAGCGGATCCACTACCAGATAGTTTCTCTTCGTATTATTTTCCCTTTTTGCGATCTTTACTAAATCCTTCTCAGTATATTCCATCTTTACTCCTTCTACTGATATGATCTGAAAAATGCCTGCAACTTGGTCAGAGCTTTCGTCAATGCCTCTGTCTCCTCCACATTCAGGCCTTTAAGTACAGCCAGTACCATCTTCTCATGGAAATCTTTATGATGGTAATAAGCTTTCTTCCCCTGTTCTGTCAGGGAGATCAGCACAACCCTTCGGTCCTCCTGACTTCTCATACGCTGGATATATCCCTTCTTTACAAGATTATTCACAGCGATCGTCAATGTACCCACAGTCACATTCAGTTCTCTGGCTACTGTTGACATATTCTTCTGTTCCCGGATACCTACTGCATTAATAATGTGCATATCATTGACGGAAATATTCTTATATTCTCCCGTAATCAATGCCCGTTCTTCCAGGTCCAGAATCTCATTAAATAAATTGACCAGTACATCATTAATTGCCTCATAATGGTTCATCCGGTTACCTCCCTCTTTTTGCTTAAGCAATTCCATATAGCATTGCTGTAGCATGTTTGTACATTATGGTTATATTGCTACCTATTATACACTAAAATACTTTGTCTCACAAAGCATTTCTGGCAGGTTTTCAAAGAATTTCTCTCTTAATTCTTTCTTTGAACCATGAAATTTGTTATAATGAACAGATAAATTACAGTTCACACGCTCCTGTCTCATTTCCGTATGCAGTCTGCAATGAATTTGGGATACGGTACTGAGGACAGCAATACAGGCTGCAGATTGCTGTAACTGTTCAGCATTCTCACTGTTAAGAACTATTTTAGTTAAAGGGAATTTTCTATGAAAAAAAATAATATGCCACTTAATTTACGGGAGAGAATCAACTCCCGGATCAGTCTTCTGTGTTCTGTTATTGTTCTGGTTCTGCTCGTTCTGGTGATGCATCAGATGGATTACACCCTGATCCGTAAACCGCAGAAAGAAGCAGCAGAAGCAGCGGCTCTCAAGGAACAGCAGGATAAGATCAAAGCTGAAACACCTGTCATCTCCACTGCAAGTGTAATTGCTGTTGGAGATAATCTTTATCACAGCAAGCTGTATGAATCCGGCGAAAATGACTCCGGCATATGGAATTATGACCATATCTACACTCATGTTCTGGACCAGATCCAGGCTGCAGAGGTAGCCATGATCGACCAGGAAACGGTTTTTGCTCCAAGCCACGATGCTGTCAGCACTTATCCTTCTTTTGCCACTCCCCAGGAAGTGGGAGATGCCATTATCAAAGCAGGGTTTGATGTAGTGGAATCTGCCACAAATCACGCCGATGATTATGGATATGACTATCTGAAAAGTACTCTGGATTTCTGGAGCACCAATTATCCGGATATTCCTGTACTTGGCATCCACGCCACCCAGGAAGATGCAGACACTGTCAAAGTAAAAGAAGTGAATGGTATTAAGATTGCTTTTCTTGACTATACATACGGCACCAATAATTCCGGTGCAGGCGAAGGATATGAGTACATGATCGATATCTTTGATAAGGATAAGATCACCACAATGATCCAGAAAGCCAAAGAAATCAGCGACTGCATCATCTTTGTGGCTCACTGGGGAACAGAAGATGAAACCATGCCAAATGAATACGAGAAACAATGGGCCGCTTTTCTGATGCAGCAGGGTGTTGATGTGATCATTGGCGGTCATCCGCATGTGCTTCAGCCTTACGGACAGCTTTCTGATGACCAGGGACACAATACCACCATATTCTACTCCCTCGGAAACTTTGTTTCCACTCAGCAGGAACTCCCGGAACTTCTGGAAGGAATGGCAAGTTTTACCATACAGAAATCAACTCTGAACGGCAAATCAACCATCCAGATCCTTTCTCCGGAAGTGAAACCTATGGTCATGCATTATGATTACGATAACGGAGAATACGGACCATATATGCTGGATGATTATACAGAAGAACTTGCTTCTTCCCACAGTGTAAGAAATGTGATCGGTGATGAGTTTACTCTCGATAACCTGAAAGCCAAATTTAAGGAAATCATGTCCATGAATGTGAAGCCTTCCACAAATACAAACCTGCTGAACGTCAAGTTTGACTGGGAGGGCAACATGATTGACAAAACTACCGGAAATGTAGTGGAAGATACAGAATCCATCCACTCCTGGGAATATCAGGCAGACACATCAGACGGAACCGAAGACTCTTCCGACAGTTCTGACAGCTCTTCGGATGAAAGTTCGGATGAAAGTTCGGACGAAAGTTCAGATGAAAGTTCGGACGAAAGTTCAGATGAAAGTTCAGATGAAAGTTCGGACGAAAGTTCAGATGAAAGTTCGGATGATTCTTCAAACGAATATGACAGTGGTTATTGATGAATTCCCAGCAGTTTCTCTGCATTCTGTCTGGTCACATCAATAACCTCCTCTGCTGTAATTCCCTTCAGTTCTGCGATTGCCTGTGCTACATAAGGCAGATTTAATGACGAATTTCTCTTACCTCTGTTTGGCTCCGGAGACATATAGGGACAGTCTGTTTCCAGGACAAGCTGAGACAGGGGTGCATACTGAACCGTCTCTTTCAGTTTCTTTGCATTCTTAAAAGTGACAACTCCGCCGATTCCCAGATACAGTCCCATTTTCAGATATTCTGCTGCAATCTCCCTGCTGTATGAAAAACAATGAATGATACCGCCATACATACCACCCTGCATATATTCTCTGACAATATTCAGAGTATCCTCGGCAGCTTCTCTGCTGTGGATCATAAACGGAAGCTTCTCTTCTCTCGCAATATCAAGCTGAGCGCGAAACATCTTCTGCTGGATCTGATGTTCCTCTTCTTCCTTATGCCAGTAATAGTCCAGCCCGATCTCACCGATTGCCACCATCTTGTCCATATGGGATAATCTGCGGATTTCATCCAGAGTCTCCTGTGTTATCTTATCTGCATCATCCGGATGGATTCCCACTGCTCCATATATAAAAGGATATTTCTCCATCATATCCACAGTATCCTGAAAACTGCCTACAGAGGCACAGACATTCACAATCTTCTCAATCCCTCCATCGTACATAGACGTAAGAAGCGCTTCCCTGTCTGTATCAAAGGCCTCATCATCATAGTGTGCATGTGTATCAATAATCATTTTTTCCAATCTCCTCATGTAATCTTATAGCAATTCCATAAAATAATGCAATCAAGACAGTTCAGCAGAGTGCGAAAGACAAGGAAGATATCTGCAGGCGTGCTGACGCAGAATTTCGCGCTCTGATAAGCCGGATCAATATACATTATTTATGAGGATTGCTATAATCCGGTTAAAAGATCTGTTACAAAATTACCAATTCATCCCCCGGGTGGATCACACCTCCGTGGAGAACCTTCGTAAAAACTCCCTGTTTCGGCATAATGCACTCTCCCATTTTCTTAAAGATCGCACATCCGCTGTGGCATTCTTTTCCAATCTGTGTCAGCTCCAGGACTACATCATTGCACTGGAATTTCGTGCCGATCGGAAGTGTGGCAAAGTCGATTCCCTGAACCACCAGGTTCTCTCCGAATGCCCCGTCTTCCACCTCTGCACCTCTGGCGCGAAAATCTTCAATCTTGTCAAAAGAGAGCAGACTTACCTGACGGTGCCATTTGCCGGCATGGGCATCACCCTCGATTCCCCAATCCTCAATTACTTTAATCTCCGGAACACTTGTCTTCTGTATTCCCTTTCTTTCACTTGTACAAACCGCAATTACTTTTCCCATAAGATTATCCCTTTCACCTTCCTGTTTTAGTTTCAGATACTGTTTTCGTACCTGCTCTTCCGTTTATTGCCGTCAGCTTATCTTCTCTGCTTTGGCTCACTGATTTCTCTTTTCGTCAGTACATTCTGACGCTACTCTGCTTTCTTATCCCTGTTATCGCCATCAGTTATCTTGCGCAGTTCCCTGCTTCCCCTGTCATGATCTCAATGCCATGTCTAAGCGCATCAATAATATACTCCAGGCTCTCTTTTACAGCTTTCGGACTTCCCGGCAGATTGATGATCAGTGTTTTTTTTCGGATACCTGCCGTAGAACGGCTGAGCATGGCGCGTTTCGTGATAGTCATGCTGTACGCACGCATTGCCTCCGGAATCCCCGGTACACGTCTGTCAATAATATCCTCCGTTGCCTCCGGTGTAATATCTCTGGGTGAAAAACCGGTTCCGCCTGTTGTCAGGATCAATTCCGCTGTGCCGCTGTCTGCAATTTCCGCCATTCTCTCTGACAACATCTTTCTGTCATCCGGCAGAACATCTTCAGACACAACCTCATATCCATTCTTCTCAACAATCTCTCGGATCGCAGGTCCGCTTAAATCCTCACGTTCTCCGCGATATCCCGTATCACTGGATGTAATGATCGCTACTCTTTTCATTTTATAAAAACCTCCCTGTCGGGCAGATAATTTTTTTCGTTATCTGCCATTCTGTATTTCCATTATACACATTTCTTTCATTTTACCCAACAAATATTTTGCAAATTGCAAAGTAATTTGTGGATATCAAAAATGAAAATCTCCACTCTTACCACCCGTCTTTTCAACCAGATGAATATTGGACATTACCATATGCTTGTCAATTGCCTTACACATATCATAAATCGTCAGAAGCGTCACCTGAACCCCTGTCAGTGCCTCCATTTCCACACCGGTCTTGCCTTCTGTTTTCACTGTACAGAAAGCGCGGATAATTCCGTTTGTCTCATCCAGTTCATAGTCTACGGAACATTTCTGGATCGGAAGCGGATGGCACATGGGAATCAACTCAGAAGTCCTTTTCACTCCCATAATCCCCGCTACACGTGCTACTCCAAGCACATCTCCCTTTTTCACAGAACCCTCTTTCACAGCCTCCATGATTGCTTCTCCTACATGAATCTCACCTGTGGCAACTGCTGTTCTGTAAGTGATATTTTTCCCGGAAACGTCTACCATAACTGCGTTTCCGTTCTCATCAAAATGATTAAAACCCTGTGACATGATCAAAATCCCCCTGTTTAAGTTTTTACAAAAAGCGAGGCTCTTATTGTACGGGAACATACAATAAAAGCCTCGCCTGTTCATCACGATACGGTTGGAGTCTTTACCCACCGAAATTGACGACACCATGAATACTCATGAGTCAGTCACTCCCCTTTATCTAAATATTAATATAGCTTTTGAGAGTGTATTTGTCAAGATAATATTCGTAAGTTTTCACACATTTTCGCTACCATTCGCTTTGTTCTCAGTAATACAAAGATCAGCAGATTTCTGCACCTGCAGGCATTTCCTTTTCCGGTACCATCAGGGAAAGGTTTCCGTCTGCATCTTCTGCGCAGAGGATCATTCCTTCACTGAGTACACCGGCAAGTTTGGCTGGTTTCAGGTTTGTGACTACCATAACCCTCTTACCTACCATTTCTTCTGCACTGTAGTGTGCTTTGATTCCGGATACGATCTGACGCACCTGGCTTCCGATCTGTACCTGTGAGCAGAGAAGTTTCTTTGATTTCTTTATTTCTTCACATTTGATGATCTTACCAACCTGGAACTGAAGCTTGCCGAAATCTTCAAATGTGATCTCCTGTTTTGCTTCGATATCAATTACGTCTTCTTTTTCTTCTTTTGCAGGTTCTTCTGCTTTCGGCGGATGAAGCTCTGCCACCTTTGCAAGTACTTCTTTCAGGTCAAGACGGGCGAAAAGGATCTCCGGTTTTTCAGTTACTTTATTTCCTGACGGATAGAGGCCAAAGGTTTTAAGGTCTTCCAGTTCTCTGTCCTGTGCATTTAACTGGGCAAGGATTCTCTCTGTTGTTTCCGGCATAAAGGATTTCAACAGAACCGCACCAATGCAGATTCCCTCAACCAGATTGTAGAGAACTGTTGCAAGACGGTCTTTTTTCTCTTCATCCTTAGCAAGAGCCCATGGCATTGTTTCGTCGATGTATTTGTTGCAGCGTTTGAAGATTGTGAATACTTCTGTCATTGCATCTGCCACGCGGAGTTTATCCATTTTTTCGTTTACTTTGGCAGGTACGGAGAGAATGAAGTTCTTCAGATCATCATCTACAGGTTCTGTAACGCCTTTGTTTTCTACCACACCGCCGAAATATTTGTTTGACATGGAAATGGTACGGTTTACAAGGTTTCCAAGGGTGTTAGCGAGTTCAGAATTGAGACGCTCTACCATCAGTTCCCATGTGATCACACCATCATTCTCGAATGGCATTTCATGAAGTACGAAGTAGCGGACTGCATCTACACCGAAGAAGTCTACCAGTTCATCTGCATAGATTACATTTCCTTTGGATTTACTCATCTTACCATCACCCTGAAGAAGCCATGGATGTCCGAATACCTGTTTCGGAAGCGGCAGATCCAGTGACATCAGGAAAATCGGCCAGTAAATTGTATGGAAACGGATGATGTCTTTACCGATCAGATGCAGGTCTGCAGGCCAGAGTTTGTTAAACTGGTCCGTGCTTTCGCCATCGCAGTCGTAGCCGATTCCTGTGATGTAGTTTGTAAGGGCATCAAGCCATACATATACTACGTGTTTCGGATCAAAGTCTACCGGGATTCCCCATTTGAAGGAAGTTCTGGATACGCAAAGATCCTGAAGTCCCGGGAGAAGGAAGTTGTTCATCATCTCGTTTTTACGGGATTCCGGCTGGATGAAGTCCGGGTGTGTATTGATGTAGTCGATGAGTTTGTCGGCATATTTGCTCATTTTGAAAAAGTATGCTTCTTCTTTTGCAGGTACACATGGGCGGCCGCAATCCGGACATTTGCCGTCTACAAGCTGAGATTCTGTAAAGAAAGATTCGCATGGTGTACAATACATTCCTTCGTAGTGTCCTTTGTAGATGTCGCCTTTTGCGTACATTTTTTTGAAGATTTTTTTGACCTGTTTTTCGTGGTCTTCATCTGTGGTACGGATGAATTTGTCGTAGGATGTGTTCATCAGATCCCAGATTCTTTTGATCTCGCCGGATACGTTGTCTACGAATTCTTTTGGGGTGATTCCGGCTTCTTCGGCTTTTAATTCGATTTTCTGACCATGTTCGTCGGTTCCTGTCTGGAAGAATACGTCATAGCCCTGCTGACGTTTGTAGCGGGCGATGGCATCGGCTAAAACTACTTCATAGGTGTTGCCGATGTGCGGTTTGCCAGATGTATAGGCAATGGCGGTGGTGATGTAGTATTTCTGTTTTTCCATGGTTTGTTGTCTCCTTTTTTGAATGTGGACGCTTCGGAAAATGGTAACAACTGCTCCTTATTTATGGAAGAAAAACATAAATTCTTCATGGTAGGAAGGAACTGGTGTTGGGGGAAATAATTCCTCTCCGTCGCAGTGTGATCCTGCCCGGAGGGCTTTTTTATGTTATAGGAACATTACAGAGTAATTTCCTATAACATAAAAAACGTCTCCTCAGATTATCTGAGAAGACGAGTATTACCCGTGTTACCACTTCTGTTCGTTTCCGGGCTCGCGCGGGGAAACCTTGGGAGGTACGTTGTGATACCTCTACGCTGTAACAGGCGTGCCTGTCGCTGCCTAAAGCTGTTGGCTCTCAGCAGTGCCTCTCGGAAGCCATCTTCAATCTGCTCCTTGCATATCCCTCTCAGCCTTTGAATCTGCGATATGTGATCCATGGGGATTTCTCTGTAATACGGTCTGCGGATCTACTCTCTTCTTCAATGAGTTTGTGTTATTTCGTGACAGCACTCCGCTCTGTGATCGTGGAACGCTGTTAGCTATAGGAAATAGTTATTTCCTGTTATAGGGAAAATATAGCACATTTTGGTGGATTTGTAAACCCACATCGTTATTGTTCACTCCGTTCTCAGTAACGCAGCCAAACTATAACAATTCTATAAAATAATAATTTTATATCTTGACAATTTCAATCCAATATTGTATAGTATCAATATCAGTAATGATTATCGTTATTGAACAGATTATAACTGCAACTATCCTGAACAGTTATGATAAATCATTTGCAAGTAAACAGGGAAGGGAGGAATACCATGGCGACACTGAAATACAGCCGTCAGAGGGAAGCGATTAAAGAGTTTCTAAGAACCAGAACAGATCATCCTACTGCCGATGTGGTATATGAGAATATGAAGCTCATCTATCCGAATATCAGCCTCGGTACGGTATATCGCAACTTATCTCTGCTGGCTGATCTGGGAGAGATCAAGAAGCTTTCCTCTTTCGCCGGAGCGGATCACTTTGACGGGCGGACCGAGAGGCACTGCCACTTCATGTGTATCAGATGTGAGCAGATCATCGACCTTGAGAGCGAGGGAATTCACCACATTATGGATCTTGCAGGTGAGAACTTCAAAGGAAAGATTACTGATTACAGTGCCAGATTCTTCGGCCTGTGTGAGGACTGCCTGAAAGAGACAGAAAGCAACTCTGATAGTTCAAAGTAGAGTAGTTTTTGCTTACATCATTGGTGTCCAAATTGGGAATAACAACTAATGATAAAAAGTTGCAAAAAAGCTAAAATTAAACTTGACTTTTTCAATCAAGTATGGTAATCTAAAATCATAGAAAACAGTAATAATTACTATTATTAAAAAATTACTTTTTCTACCGCACAGACGGAAAGCAGTAAGAACTAAACGATGCTGAGATAATCAATTTATTTTCTGGCATCCCTAATAAATTCATTAAAAAGAAAAGGAGATTTTAATTATGACAAAATGGGTATGTAGTGTATGTGGTTATGTTTATGAAGGTGAGAAAGCTCCGGAAGCCTGTCCTGTATGTAAGGCACCGGCTGATAAATTCGTAAAGCAGGATGGCGAAATGTCATGGGCTGCTGAACACGTTGTAGGTGTTGCTCAGGGATCCAGCGAAGACATCATGGCTGATTTAAGAGCAAACTTTCAGGGTGAATGCTCTGAAGTTGGTATGTATCTTGCAATGGCAAGAGTTGCTCACAGAGAAGGATATCCGGAAATCGGTTTATACTATGAAAAAGCAGCTTATGAAGAAGCAGAACATGCTGCTAAATTCGCTGAATTATTAGGTGAAGTTGTAACAGACAGCACAAAGAAAAACCTTCAGATGCGTGTAGAAGCCGAGAACGGTGCTACAGCTGGTAAAACAGACCTTGCTAAACGTGCAAAAGCTGCTAACCTTGACGCTATCCATGATACAGTTCATGAAATGGCAAGAGACGAAGCAAGACATGGAAAAGCATTCGCTGGTCTTCTTAAGAGATACTTCGGAGAATAATTCTATCGAAAAATCGCATAAAATAAACCTTTTAAAGGGAGAACCTCAATGGTTCTCCCTTTTTATCCGTTCGTATTTTCATCATTGGAAGCTTAACTGGATTTCGCCTGAAGTCTGGCAACCTGATCTGTCAGAGCATTCATCTTAACTTCATTAATCATAATCCTGTTCATCCAGGTAGCCGACACATCCATCTTATTGATAAGATTCAGATGATTCTCTGCAAGGATAGAAATATTCCTATCCGTTATGTTCTCCAAATGCAGTTTGATATCTGCAAAGTTATTTCTGGTCTCTTCTTCAAAACACTTCTGACGCTCTTCCATTCGGTCCATCTGGCTTTCGAATTTATCCATTCGACTTTCGAATTTATCCATTCGCGTCCCAAATCCTCTGACCTCTGTCAAAACCGCTTCCAGTATTTGTCTGTCTGTCACCACTTTCACCTCCTCTGTAGCCCGTATCGTTCTTTTGTATGTGATTGATTATATCACATACATAAAAATATGTCTATAAAAATCTATAAACATTAGAGTGTATTTGGAAAATGCGTTACTGTTCACTCCGTTCACAGTAACACGCTTCGCGATGCACAGAATTTATGCTGATCGCATAAATTCGCGCGGTATGTCTCGGGTTTTCTGTGATCTTTGCTCACAAAAAACACCTCGCGGGATATTACCAGTGAACAGTAACGAAAATGCTCCCCACAAGATGTGCGTCACAATTTGTGGGAGATTTTATTTATTATTATCATTCATCTTCGCCTCAATCGCCGCACCAACCCTGTTATAAACAGTCACAGCATCCTGAATATGCGGAATCGTATTTCCATCTGCTCCTGAAGCACCTGCGGAAACAAAGATATATTCCCTGCCCTCAATCTCCGCAAAACTCACCAGACAGTGTCCTGCCTCACTGGTATAGCCGGTCTTGCCACCGAGGATTTTTCCACCTGTGACTGTCGGATCAGACAGATTTTTAAACATTGTACTGTAGTAAGTAATTCCATCTGGGTGGATATTTGTAACTCCGGTAGAATGTCTGGAGGTCTCCACAATCTCACGAAACGTATCATTCTTAATGCAATACTTCATCAACACCGCAATATCCTTAACCGTACTGTAATGATCCGGGTTATGCAGTCCTGTAGAGTCACAGAAATGGGTATTCTCCATTCCAAGCTTCCTTGCTTTCTTATTCATCAGCTCCGCAAAATCCGCCTCTGAACCACTGATCGTATCTGCCAGCGCAATACAGCACTCTGCCCCCGAAGGCAGCATCGCACCATAGAGAAGATCAATCACCCGAACCTCTTCCCCCGGCTGAAAACCTGCCTGTGTAGCATCCTGCTCATACAATCCGGAGAACATCTCATCCGTCAGAGTAATCTTCTCATCCAGATCATCAAAATTCTCAATCCCCAGTATCACAGTCATAATCTTCGTCATAGAAGCCGGATAAATCTGAGCCTCCCCGTTAATCTCACCCAGAATCTTACCTCCCCTGGCCTGCATCAGGATCGCATTCGGACTGTTGATACCACTGATATCCACTTCCTTCAGAATCGGCTGCTCAAACTGCTCAAGCCACTCCTTCACGCCCTTATTCCATCCGATCATGATAACCAGCGCACAGATAATGATCACCTCAACAAACACACAAGCCACAATCCTGCCCCGGTATCTCCACGCATAACTTCTTCCACTTTTCTTTTTTCCACGTCTCCTCGCTGCCAAACTAACTCCTCCTGTCTACTTCTGTATCATTACTTAGCATATAATAAATATATCTAACTAATCTCTAACTCATCCCCCCTACTATACCACACTCCCTCAAAATATTGTAACCCATTCTTCTCGCAAGACCAATACACGGGGCAGGAAAATATTTCATCCATATTAACAAAAAAATCCGGAAGTACCCAGCTTTTCAGCTATCATACTTTCGGATCTTACAGATTCTATATTTATCAGATCAGAACTTTGATAATTTCATTTTTTCTTCCAGATATTCACATAAACGGGTCTGCACAAACTCTGGAACTTCCAGCATTTTTAGTGGCTTATCATTACCTTCCATCATGTGAACATACTCTTTTACTGCATCATAATATACACCCAAAAACTCAGTACCTACATTAAATTTATTGATACCTTTTCGAAAAGCAATCTCCAACTGGTCATGAGGAATCCCACTGCCTCCATGAAGTACAAGTGGAACATCTGTAGCAGCATTAATTTCTTCAAGCCTCTGAATATCCAGATGAGGCGTTTCCACATAAACACCATGAGCATTTCCGATGGCAATAGCCAAAGAATCAACATTTGTTTCCTGGTAAAATCTCGCTGCTGCATCTGCTTTCGTATAATAATCTGTTTTATCCCCATCACAATCCTGTGCCAAACCTACATGTCCAATTTCTGCTTCTACATCTGCCCCTAAAATATGAGCGGTTTCTGTCACTTTTCTGGTAAGTGCAATATTTTCATCCAGACTGTATGCCGAAGCATCAATCATAACAGAATCAAACCCTTTTTTGATAGAAGTAATAACAGAATCATAATCATAACTGTGGTCCAGATGAAGACCAATAGGTACCTTCACAGACTCTGCCAGTTCTTTGACCATTTCCGCAAATCCGTGAACATTCATTGTATTATTTTTTTCATAATGTTCCGGAAGAAGCATTACCAATGCAGGAGTGTTTGTTTTTTCAGCAGTAGTAACCACTGAATACACCATATTATAATCTGTGCAAATAAAAGAAATAACCGCTGTATTACTTTCATCTGCCATCTTTAATATTGTACTGACCTTTTCTAACATATCTGTTTTCTCCTATTATTTATCTACCGATAAACAGAAAGCCTGAAACCAAAGACTTACAGAAACAGCTCCCGGATCTGGAATTCCCAGCGTTTTTTCTTTAAAATTTCTACTTCTTCCAATTCCAGACTGAAAATTTCTGCAATCTGCAACGCCCTGAACTGCCGCCTGATATCCTCTTTTCAGAACTTCTATTATATTACTGGTTTCTAATACAGCCTTTTTCATTTCCACACACGCCGGATATAATGCATCCAGCATGGTTTTCTGCCCTGGTCTGGCTTTTCCTCTTCGCTCAATCGCCTGTTCCCCATTCCAGAAATAATCTGCAATCTGTGGTGCTGTTGCATATTCCTGATGTCCCAAACTTGAAATACCGCCAAGAAACATTGTTCCAAAAATAATTCCCGACGCTCCACCCATTGTCTTTATCAATTCTATACTCACCGCACGACAAAGTTCATCTACATATACATAATTTTCTGTCTCAAGAATTTTTATCAGAGCTTCACAGCCTCTTTTCATCCCTTCTCCGTGATCTCCATCGCCTATTACAGAATCAATTTCTGTAAGATATGGTTCTTTTTCTATGATTAAGCGGGCACCGTCCAAAAACATTTGTTTTAAAACATCCGTTTTTATTTTCTCCATCGTTCCTCCTATATCACATAACCATATCCATTTACGGGTGCAATATATTTTTGCATCTCCTCATCACAGGCTATGAGACTGAGTATACAGCCTTTCCCATCAAATACATCAAAATAAGTTCCTGCTGCACATCCACAAAGTTTAATTTTTCTTTCTTCAATCTGTTTTGCTGCCGATTCGAGGAGAACCATGCTTTCTGTAAACCCTACATTGCAATGATTATTTACAGATAAATACATCGGACAATCTTTCCACAGTCCAAGTTCCGATAATAAGATATCTACAGCATCTGAAAACATCTGATCCACGGATTCGAACACTTTTTCTTTTACCGCCGGTTCACCCGAAAAACCTTCTCCAAAAAACAGTTTTCCTTCACGTACATTTAAGGATACAGAACGGACACGACTGTTACTTTTAGAAGCCAGTTTACTCAATTGTTCCAGATTATATCCTTCTCTGGCGGCCCCTGCACATATTTTACATACCTGACCGATTCCATGAAGTCCTCCTCTGTTTTCAGCAATTTCTCCCTCACAGCTTAATATATCATCAGAGATACAGCACATAGCTGCATTTATATTATCATGTGCAAGAAGTTCCACTGCCATGTCATTATTCAGATAATCACCCATATAATGATTTGTCAGAAAAAGTATTCCTTTTCCACAGTCAATATTCTTGGCCATTTCATAAAGTACATAAGCATTAGGTGCACTGTCAAAATTTCCGTGAACCATAGCATCAGCCAGTCCTTCTTCTGCAAATGCGCTCCACATATGTCCGTATCCACCACCGCCGTCTACTATAATTCTTACTCTGTTTGAAGAAATATTATTTCGATACAATCCATAACCATACTCTGTTTCCAGCCTTGTATACTTGCCCGGGCAGGCTCTCTTAATTCCATTTAAAGCTTCGTTAAGCGCTGTTTCTCTGGAATTCCAAAGTCTCATTAACCTTTCACCGCCCCCGCAGTCATACCTTTTACAAACTGTTTCTGTACAACACAATAGAAAATAACCATTGGAATTGTAATAATAATCAAAATCGCAAACAAAATACCAGGCTGACTATTATAAACGCCTTTATACTGCTGCGCAATCAACGGCAATGTTTTTGTTGTTGCTTTTGTCATAGTACATAATGCCAGAAAAAACTCATTCCAACATGTAAGAAACGTCCAGATAGCTACTACAACAATACCCGGTTTCAGCATTGGCATAACAATCCTTGTGTACAACTGAACAATATTACATCCATCCAGTCCGGCTGCCTCTTCCAGTTCCTTCGGAACACCTTTCATAAATCCCTGTAAAATTGTTACCGCATAAGGAATATTTAATGCAATATACGGAAAGATCAGGCCAAAATAATTATCCAGAAGTCCCATCCTGCTGTTCAGCTGTGTAATAGGGATTACCAGAGCACTGATCGGAACCATTAATGTACAAAGAATCAAGTTATACATAATAACTTTTCCGTATACATTCTTTCTGGAAAATCCATAGACTGCCATGGATGCGCAAAGCACTGTAGCTGCTGTAGAAATTACAGAAATTACAAGGCTGGAAATAAAGTTGTTCAAAATTGTCGGATTATCAGAAATTGCCTTTATATAGTTTCCAATTGTTAAATCTGTTACAAAAAGTCTCGGATCATAGATTGAATTCTGAGTACGAACTGAAAGACTTAATGCATATACCAGCGGAATAAGAGCAATAACTGCCATAACCGCCAGAAATATTTTCCAGCTTCGATCTCTGTGCCCAAGACGGTTTTTCTTTTTTACTGCTCCCATAATTTATTCCCCTTTCTTCATGAAATCTCCTGAACCCAGAAATCTTACCTGTATAAAAGTCAATACCAATGCAAAAATCAGGACTGCTACAGATATTGCACAGGCATATCCCATCTGACTTTCTGTAAAACCTTTCATGAAAATATAAGTACCGGGCATTTCTGTTGCATGGTTTGGACCACCGCCTGTCATAACACCAATCAGAGCATATGTCTGAAGAGACCCAATAATACCCAGCATTAAAAGTGACTTATGCACAGATCCAAGAGCCGGAATATAGACATATATGATCTCCTGCCATGTATTTGCTCCGTCAATTCTTGCCGCCTCTTTAACATCTTCCGATATCTGAGAAATACCGCCGATATACATGATCATAGACCATCCTGTCCACTCCCATATATTTGCGAGCATAATTCCCCAGAGAGCCGCCTTCGAATTTCCAAGTACATTAATTGTCGGAGACATACCAAACCAGGAATTGAGGTAATGTCCGATAATTCCCTGATACGGCTGAAATATCTTACTAAACATAATTGCAACAACAGTTACAGATGTAACTACCGGAATAAAAAACAGTGTACGGTAAAAAGTTCTTGAAAAAGCTTTTCCATCTGCTTTTTTACTTTTAATACGTTCTTCAATTGCATATGCCAGAAAAAATCCAAGAATTGCCTGAACAGGCACTGTAACTACAATCCAGAGAATTGAATTTTTCATTGTTACCCAGAATGTGCTATCCTGAAATACCTTGATAAAGTTTTCCAACCCTACAAATTCCATATTGCTCAGAGTTGCCCATTTAAGCAGGCTGTTCTTTACTATAAAGAAAATCGGGTATAAAATATATAAGCAGAAGAAGAGCATTGCCGGAAGAATAAATAAATATCCAGCTACATTTATTTTTCGTTTTTTCTTCTGAACTTTTGCTAAATCTGTCATAGGCTTCTCCTCTTTTTAAGAGAGAGAACCGAAAAACGGTCCTCTCTGCAATATAGACTGTTATACAATATCATTTAAAGATACTGATTATAATTCATCCTGCGCATCCTGAATATGCTGTGTAGCTTCATCAACAGAATATGTTCCGCCTATAAGTCCCTGCATGGCTTCCTGTATTGCTGTTTCAATAGTAGGCTCTGCAATTCTCTGGTTTACAAGACCAGCTGCGATATCTTTACCGGAACGGTTGAATTCATCAACTACATTCTGAAGTCCATCTCTCTCTACCATTGCGCTTGTATCCGGCTCAATATTCGGATAAGATAAATGGTTATTCATATCATTTGCAATTTCCTGTGCGCCTTCACCTGTTGCAAAACTCACAAGAGCTTTCCATGCTAAATCTGGATTCTCGCAGTTCTTTGTAATACCATAACCAAAATCAACGCCGCCAATAGCCTTTGAATCAGAAAGTCCTTCTTCAAGAGCCGGCAGATAGAAATAATCGTAATCCCAATTTGCAACTGCATCAGATACATCTTCACTTGTATATTCCTGTGCCCACCAGGAGCCAAGAAGCATCATACCTGCCTGGCCTGCCAGGAATAATGTGGTGCCATCGCTGTAACTTGTAGATGATAAAGAACCATCCTGCATTACACCATCATCAAACAGTTTTTTATAGTTTGTCATAGCTTGTTTCATTTCATCACAAGTCCATGCTTTTTCGCCATTCTGACATTCATCAAACAGTGTGTCACTAATCTGGGATGTACACATAAGAAGAAGATTAACATGCTGCCATCCATCAGCACCGCCGAAGAATAAAGGTGCATATCCATTATCTCTCAGAGTTTTTGATACTTCTACCAGTTCATCATATGTAGTAGGAACCTTTAATCCAAGCTGCTCAAATAAAGTTTTGTTATATTCTACATAAATATCCTGTGTTTCAATAGGAAGAATATAATGTCCATCATCACCATCTTTATTTCCGAGCTGAAGCTGGCTCTGTGTTACATTATCATAAACAGAAGTCCAATCGTCACCCCATTCTGCTTTCGCATAATCACTCAGGTCAATCAGGTAATCTGAATATGTCTGAGTCAGCGATCCAGGCTGAAGACCTACGATATCAGCAAGATTATCAGATGCAGATGCCGCAGAAAGTGCCTGTAAGTATTCCGGATTATAATTATAATTTGTATAGTCAATTGTAATATCCGGATTTGCTTTTTCAAATGCATCAATCATTTTTTCTGCTGTACGGGTAATAGGAGACCATGTCCATAATGATACAGATGTTTCATCTGCTGCAGACACAGCTGTTGTTCCAAGAGTAGTTCCTAAGATTGCACTAACTAATAAGATACTCATTAATTTTTTATTCTTCATCTTTATTTCCTCCAACGAAATACATTATATTTTCAATTTCCCAGTTTTTGACTTATCCCAATTTACAAATAAAATACCTTTACTACTTAATTATTCTTTCATATTTTTCTGCTGTTTCTGTCCAGTATTCCTGTTCCTCAGGTCCGTATTGCTTCATACTGAAACATTCTGCTGAAAGACTTCTCATTTCTTTTACTGTTTTTACTTCACCCATTGCATAAAGCTGAGTCAGGAGATTTCCTGTCAATGTCGCATATTCCATTCCTGCATATACTTCTTTGCCCAATGCATTACTGATCATCTGCATCAGAAGTGAATTTCGCACTGCACCATTTATTATATTGATTCTGCCATATATAATCCCAAGTTCTTTCAAGGCTTCTGCATAATGACGAATCTTTAATACGATGCTCTCATAAATGCTACGTACAAATTCCCCATCTTCTGTAAGTTCTCTCTGTCCTGTCTGTGCGAAATACTGATTCATTTTTCTGCAAAAATCCCCACCTGCCTCATTGAAACTCAGTACTTCTACATCAAACCACGGAACCGGATTTTTAACTTCAAGAGCCATATTTATAAGATCAACAAAAGAATAAGTAATTCCCTGTTCTTTGCGTGTCCTGATAAATTCGTTCAAATGCCAGCAGGCCGAAAAATCTCTGTATATGATTTTCTTCCTGTCAATACCTCCGGTATTTTTGAATCCTTTCAGGTATCCTTCTCTTGAGAGCAGACATTCAGATCTTTCTACTCCCATACTTACATTTGTGCCTATGCTTATATAAAGTTTATTTTCTCCAAAATCAGGAATCGCAGCTACTGCTGCAGCACTGTCATGACCTACTGTAGCTACCAGTCTGGTATTTTTCATTCCGGTCTGAATCTGTATTTCCTGCCTCAGATTTCCCTTAAATGTTCTCGGTTCCACAATTTCTGTATAGAGTTTTTCTGGTATTCCAAATCTTCTGGCTACCTCTATACTCCAGTTTTCCTGTCGGTTTTCCATCAGACAGGAAGTACCGGCAATAGTCATTTCGGTTGTTTTTACTCCTGTAAGAAAATATCCCAGAAGATCCGGCAAAAGCAACATACTGGATGCATTATAAAGAACAGCACTGTTCTCTGCCCTGTAAGAATATAACTGCGGTAATGTATAAGTTCTGTTGCACTGACATCCTGTTAACCTGAACAGCTCGTATGTATTCATCACACTGTTCATATCCTGAATAGTTGTACGGGTACGTTCATCTCTGTAATGATATACGGGTTCCATAAGACGTCCTTTTTTGTCCAGAAGTCCATAACTTGCTCCCCAGGTATCTACTGCAACAGCATCTGCTTCCCCATATTTCTCTTTAAAATATGCCATTCCATCAACAATCGCATTGTGAAGAGAAAAGACATCCCAATATAAAGCTGTTCCAATATCTACCGGGCGATTTGCAAAATCTCGGTATTCTCTGACCAGCAACTGGCTGCCATCAAATTCTCCAAATGCCATTTTACCGCTGCTGGCTCCAATATCTACAGCAATTACTTTTTTATTCATGCAAGTACTCCTATACTTTGATTAAATAAAACTGCTTCAACAGATTCAGATTTTTTCTTCCAGAAATTCAAATGCATTCTGCATTACCATTGCTGCAGCTCCCATAGCTCCCAGATTTCTTCCAAATTCTGATGCCATAATTTTCAGTCCGTTACTATTTTCTTTTATAATATTTTCACTGACTTTTTCTCTTACACCATCCAAAAGTATATCCCCCAGTTCTGCCAGTTCCCCAAACAAAACTATCTTTCTTGGTGCAAAAATATTTACCAGCATACTTAAGGTATCTGCTATGAATCCTTTGACCTGATCCAGAAGTTTTAACGAATCCGCATGTCCTTCCCGGACAGAATTGATAAAACTCATCATTGTCACCTTATCCATGTCTCCCTGAACAGCTTCCGCAATTTCTCTGAATCTTCCAACTTTGATTCCATCAATTATCTTATTGACAATTGCTACATCAGATATTTCCGAGTTCAGACACCCATAACGTCCGCAGGAACAAATCCTGCTTCCACCGCTGACTTTTACATGTCCCAGCTCTCCGGAATATCCGCAAGTACCACGAACTGGCTGATTATTTATGATTGGAATCACTCTAGCGCCCGTTCGTATGGAAACAAAAAGCATATCCTCACATTTTCCTCCATATACCAGCCATTTGTAAGCAAAAATCATCACATTAACGTTATTATCCATATAACACGTAACATGAAATTCCTTTTCGAGAATATCTTTTACAGGAATATTCTTCCAGTCTTTCAGATGACTGTACGAAATTGCAATTCCCCTGTTCGCATCGCTGTATCCCGGAATACCTATTCCTATTCCTATAACTTTTTTGCTTTTCTCTCCAAGAAATGCAATTCCGTCATAGATCATCTTCTTAACTAATTCCAATACCTGATCTGCAGTTTTTTCACTGGTTTCGATATTACGTTCTGCATCATAAATAAGCTTTCCTGTAAAGTCCAAAGCAACACAATGAATTGCATTCCTGTTAAATTCGACTCCCAGAAAATATCCACCCTCAGAATTAATACGAAGCCATACAGGTTTCCGCCCTACTCTTGAATCATTGCAGCTTTCTTCGTAAACCAGACCCTCCTGAATCAGCTCATCTATTGTACTCAATACTGTTGTCATACTGTAAGCAGTGATCTTTTTAACATCATTTCGAGAAATATTTTCATGCAATCTGATGACACTCAGCATTTTGTTTCTTTGATAATTTTTACGGTTTTCTAAGATTGAATCCATCTCCATACTCTATTCCCCTTCTTATTTTATATAATGATGGCAAGTTTAAAAATTTTTTCCCTAACCTGATATATGCAAATTGCTCCGATGCTTTGCATTTCCCACAATTCTCACATTATATAGTAAGTATAACAGAAGCAGGAGGTTTCGTACTTAGTTTTTTATTTTTTACGTTTTTCTCTATTTTCTTTATAAATATCAAAAAATCTTGCAACTTCATCTCTATCAAGAGGTGCCTCAGATTTTAATATATATTTTGTAATAAGTACCTGTTCTGCAATTGACTCACAAGCTTCTACCACATTCATAGCATCTTCAACTGTCTTTCCTACTGCAAGACTTCCATGATTTCCAAGAAGAACAATTCTGTAACCATCTGCCAGATATGGTTCTGCCATTGTCAGGATGTACTTTGTTCCAGGTGCTCCATATGGTACACATGGAATCTTGTGGAAATTACCCATCATTTCAGGAAGTGCTTCTGTCTCTACATCCATACAAGCCATTGAAAAAGCTGTCAGAATCTTAGAATGACTGTGAACTACACCACCTACATCCCATCCATTTGCTTCGCAGATATCATAAGCCATAGAATGCATAATTACTTCTGAAGTTTCTTTCATACCCCAGATTCTTTCACCATCTTCATTAATAACTGCAATTTTTTCCGGTGTAAGAAGTCCTTTATTCTGTCCTGTAGGTGTAATATAAATCTTACCGTCCTTTTTAGTAGAAATATTACCGGCGAAAGAATTAACAAGACCTTTATCATCCATACGTTTTGCTACAAAAAGAACTTCATTTATCGCTTCCGATGAAATTTCCAGTTTTTCCATCTGTTCACGTATATTTTCCATTGTTTAAATGCCCTCCCTTGTGTGTTTTTATTATCTTTTCGATATAATTAATATATCTCAATTTATAATCAATGTCAATAGTCTTGTTTATTTTTGACTTTTTCTATAATTTTTGGCATTGGCGTTTGTACATTTCTTCTTTTTTTATTGTTTTTTCGTTTTAATTCTTTAGATATTAAAATCGTTTTCGTTATAATTACATAAAAAATATAATTTTAATAGTTCCAAAAATTCAGTCATTTTACACTAACCACAACGCAAAAAGACCCCCGGAGAATCTCCGGGAGTCTTAAATTGCTAAAATCTATTATGCTAATTTCATCGGGTTGATCTTCACACCAGGTCCCATTGTCGGAGTAATAACAACGCTCTTTAAATACTGACCTTTCAGTGTGCTTGGTCTAGCCTTAACGATAGCATCGATCAGCGTCTGGAAGTTGTCGCTTAACTGTTCCTCTGTAAAGGATGCTTTACCAACCGGAACATGAATGATGTTGGTTTTATCAAGACGGTACTCAATCTTACCTGCTTTGATATCGTGAACTGCTTTAGTAACGTCCATTGTTACTGTACCAGCTTTCGGGTTTGGCATTAAACCTTTCGGTCCAAGTACACGACCAAGACGACCTACAACACCCATCATATCTGGAGTTGCAACAACAACGTCAAAGTCTAACCATCCTTCGTTCTGGATCTTCGGAATAAGATCCTCAGCTCCTACGAATTCAGCACCTGCTGCTTTTGCTTCTTCAGCTTTAGCATCTTTAGCGAATACTAAAACACGAACTTTTTTACCAGTACCATGTGGCAGAACTACTGCACCACGGATCTGCTGGTCTGCATGACGTCCATCGCAGCCTGTACGGATATGAACTTCGATAGTTTCGTCAAATTTAGCAACTGCAGCTTTTTTAACTAAGCTGATAGCTTCTGCGGTATCATATAATGTAGCGCGGTCTACTGCTTTAGCAGCTTCCACGTATTTCTTTCCTCGTTTCATTTCTATAACCTCCTGTGGTATTTGCGGGGAACGCCCTCCCACTTACTATTTAATATTAAAATTAATCAACTACTTCGATTCCCATACTTCTTGCAGTACCAGCGATCATGCTCATAGCTGCTTCAAGGGATGCTGCATTTAAGTCTTTCATCTTAAGTTCAGCGATTTCCTGAACCTGAGCTTTAGTAACCTTAGCAACTTTTGTCTTGTTCGGTACGCCGGAACCGGATTTGATCTTAGCAGCTTTCTTAAGAAGAACTGCAGCCGGCGGAGTTTTGGTTATGAAGCTGAAACTTCTGTCTGCATAAACAGTGATAACTACAGGAATGATTAAGTCTCCCTGATCTGCTGTTCTTGCATTGAACTCTTTTGTGAACTGAACGATATTTACACCGTGCTGTCCAAGAGCTGGACCTACAGGTGGTGCTGGAGTTGCTTTACCAGCCGGAATCTGTAATTTGATATATCCTGTTACTTTCTTTGCCATTTTTCGGCACCTCCTATGTGGTATTGGCGGGGGTTTATGGTCCCTCCCACGATATTGTTACCTTTGCTTGTTACATCTGTTTGATTTCTGCGAAACTAATTTCTACCGGCGTTTCGCGGCCGAAAAGTTCAACATTGATTGTTGCTGTCTGTTTCTGCACATTAAGGGCAGTGATAACACCAACGGTATCTTTCCAGGCACCGCCTGTGACAACAACTGTATCACCCTCTGCGAAATCGACCTGAATTTCCTCTTTCTTGATACCAAGAGGAAGCATCTCTTCCTCGGTCAACGGTACCGGCTTGGACCCTGGTCCAACGAAGCCTGTCACACCTCTGGTATTACGGACAACATACCATGTATCGTCATTCATAACCATGTTGAGAAGTACATAGCCAGGAAACATTTTCTTCTGAACCTGTTTCAGAGCCCCGTTTTTCAGCTCAGCCACTTCCTGCAGCGGAACACGAACTTCAAGGATCTGGTCTTCCAGGTGTCTGTTTTCGATGGTTTTTTCAATATCGACTTTTACTTTGTTCTCATACCCGGAATAAGTATGAACAACATACCATTTCGCTTCTGACATACAATCACCTTATCCTTATTTCATTAAAAGATTAATGCCTTCGAGAATAAATGAATCCATGACGCTGATCAGTACGCAAAGCACGATCGACACGCAAACTACCACGATAGTCTGCTTAATCAGTTCATTGCGGTCTGTCCAGACAATCTTCCTGAATTCTGACTGAAGTCCCTGAAACCAACTCTTCTTCTGGCTCTTGCCAGCAGATTTTTCATTTCCTTGCATAGCCTGACCTCACAATTCTCTGTGAGTAACTGTTTCGTCCAGTTACCTTGGATTACTTTGTTTCCTTATGCAGAGTGTGTTTGCGGCAGAACTTACAATATTTCTGAGTTTCCATTCTCTCAGGATGGTTCTTTTTCTCCTTAGTCATATTGTAGTTACGCTGCTTGCACTCGGTACATGCTAATGTAATCTTAACGCGCACAACTTCCACCTCCAGTGTTTTCATTTGCATGGTCATTTTCCTCATGCCGGACGATGTATCCGTCATCTTTTCGGGCATAAAAAAAAGACCTAACTTCCATGTCGCTTGTCAAGTTTATCACACATGGCATGCCTAAGTCAAGTCTTTTCTTATTATTTATGCCTATATTTCATCGCATATTTTTTACAGGAAACGCAGCTATCCGACGCCGTATGGTATTTCTTCTGAAAATACCCATATCCTTTTCTTCAATCTGCCATAGAGTGTGTCTGAAAAATCATTCCCGCAATCTACACGCCCCACTTTGCGGGATATTTCACCCGAATTCAGTTGCCGTAGCCCGCTACGGCGCCCTCATCCGGGCAAAATATCCCACAAATTGTGACGCACATCTTGCAGAAAGCCTTTTTCAGACACGCTCTAGCTCTCCAGAAATATTTTTCTTCTGTTGAACTTTATCAGAAGTAATCATATCCTCCATGGATATCTACAATACTTCCATTCATGTAGTTATTGGTAAGTATACTGTACGCCATATCTGCCACGTCTTTGATCTCACCGAATCTGTGCAGTGCGATCTTGCGGTTGATGCGTTCGTAGCTTTCCGGTGTGCGGTTCTCATGCCAGGGCGTCTGGATGAAACCGGGGGCAATGGCATTGACTGTGATGCCTTTTGGCTCAAATTCCTTTACCAGCGATTTGGTAAGGAAGTGGATGGCAGCCTTGGTCACGCCGTATACCAGAGAGGATGAGTATGCCTGCTGCCCTGCATAGGAACCCATGAAGAGTACTCTTCCGCCCTCTGTCATAACAGGCATAAATTCTTTGATCATAAATACAGGTACAGACAGGTTGGTATTTACGATCTTATTCCATTCCTCGAAAGTGTAATCCTGAAATTTATCGTAAGTGCTGATTCCCGCATTGCTGATCAGCCAGTCTACATGTCCTGCTTTCTCTTTTACTTCTCCGACGAAATTCATCATATCGTCATAGGAAGACATGTCCGCTTTCAGAATAATAAGCTTCTCCTGGTCTTCCGGTTTCAGGTTGTCCCAGAATTCATTGGCTTTATATGCATTGTGGGCGTAAGTGGCAAAGATCATATCATCTTCTGCTGAGTTTGCCAGTATCTTCTCCACAATACCGCGTCCGATTCCGGAGGTGCCGCCTGTGATCACTGTTACCTTGCTCATTTTATATTCCCTCTTTTTATTCATCTATAATACAGACAGATCTGTTCTCTGTCATGCGGGAGTCTCCCCACTTCCATAAAACGGACTGCCTGCAAAAAAATTCCTTCTATATTTATATATTCCACATTACCGAAATATATTCTTCACTCCTACAATTCCATCAGTCTGTCATAAACTTCCTTCGGTGCATAGGGCTGCTGATTGTGGATCGGTTCACCCAGACAGGTCTTGGGATATGCAAAAGTTCCATGCTCCAGCATAACTTCCAAAAGTTTCGGGCCTTCCCCTTCCAGAAATTCCGGTGCTTCTTCTCTGACTGCATCGCAGAGCATTCTCAGTGCAGGAATGCCGTAAGCCTTTGCCACCTCTGCGAAATTACAGGAAGCAAAACCGCAGCCGTCTGTGGTTCCTGCGAACAGACAGTCAAAATAATCTCTCTGCAGGTGACGGATCATGCCAAGTGCTTCATTATTCATAACCATGATCTTAACAGGAAGATTCTCTCTCTTCACCCACTCCAGTTCCTGGATATTCATCTGGAGTGCACCGTCTCCGCAGATGCAGGCGGTCGGTTTTCCGGTTGCATAATACGCTCCGATAGCTGCCGGAAGCCCGTAGCCCATAGCTCCATGTCCGCCGGAGAAGAGAAGTTTCTGTCCTTCATGATTCTTGAATGACTGGTAACTCCATACCATATGCTGTCCTACATCCACTGCGATCGCGGAGGTATCCTCCAGCATATCACTGAGGTCTGCGATCATACGGTTCGGATATCTTTCTGGTGTGGCATCATCAACTGCCTGAAGATTTTCTTTAATCTCTGTGCAGACATTCAACCAGTCACTTACACCCTCTATATCAGGATCATCCACTTTTGCAAGACAATCAATCACTGCTCCTGTCTCTGCCTGAAGCTTTACCTCATTCTCACCATTCTCATGGATATCTCTCTGAAGATTGTATGGATCAATATCTATACGTATGATCTTTGCACCTCTAGCAAATTCATGTACTTTGGTTCCGATCTGTCTGGTACACAGAGAAATGCCAAAACAGAGAAGCAGATCGCTTTTTGCATTGGCGATCATATTTGCATAACGGTGTCCATAGGCACCGCCGATGCACCCGAAATTCAGCGGATGGTCGTATCCCAGAACTGATTTCGCCAGAACGCTGGTGATGATCGGAATCTGTCTCTTCTGTGCAAAGCGGATCAGTTTCTGCTGGCTGAAGCTGCTGTCCACGCCATGGCCCAGCATGATCACCGGACGTTTTGCCTGTTCCAGTGCTTCCAGAATCGTATCTGCCGCCTGCTGTGCTGCGACTACATCTGTGTGTTTGTCCTCAAAAGTCATATCATAGACCGGGTTCTCCACTTCACTTCTCTGGATATTCATGGGAAGATCGATGAGCACCGGTCCTCTGCGTCCTGTGGTTGCAATATGGTATGCTTTATTTAATTCCTCCACAATGTCCTCAGGGTTTCGTATCTGAACAGCATATTTGGTGATCGGTTTCGCCATTGCCACAATATCTGTCTCCTGGAATCCCTGCTGACGCAGCCCCTTAATCCCTGAATACTCATAAGTGTTCAGCTGTCCTGTGAGAAAGATCACAGGCAGAGAGTCGTAATAGGCATCTGCCACACCACTCAGAAGGTTGATGGCTCCCGGTCCGCTGGTAGCATAGGCGCAGGCACATTCTTCCTTCGCCTGTGCGTATCCGCAGGCTGCGAAAGCTGCCCCCTGTTCATTGTAACTGGAATGATTCTCTGTCTCCGGATTTCTTTCAATGGAATCTACCAGATGTGCGATCATCGTTCCCTGGTATCCAAAGAAATGACGGATTCCTTTTTTCTGCAAAAACGTAACAATATAATCTGAAAGTTTCATGTTCCCTCCCGTCAGATCAGCGTGCCGATCTTACTTCTCTGTACTGTCTTTCCTGTTTTCTCCAGTACGTCTACATAAATGTCAAAAATCTCTTCGTCCTCTGCAAAGAGTTCGTTCTTCTGCAGACTCTTCTGCATCATCTTGAAATAGGGACGAAATACCCTCTCAAGTGTCATATAATCTTCATTCTTATACAAGTTCTTAATGTAGTCTTTCTGCTTCTCATAGGAAACACCCAGATTCATGCGCTCCCCACAGAACTCTACATAATCCCAGCATTCATTGAAGTAGTCTTTGTGCCGCCTGCTTCTGGCAAGTTTGCGGGCATTTTTCATTCGCTCTTTACAGTATTTCTCAAAGTTTCCGGATTCTTTCCAGAACTGTGTATAGCTTACCCTCGCACTGACTGCCAGCGCAATGGGTGTCACATAGCGGGGTTCCTTTACATCTTTATAATTCTTTCCATAGCTTATGGTAAGATACTCTGCGGTTTTTGCCGGAACCTGGAGTTCTGCGCCTTCCAGAGTGACACGTTTACTCTGCGCAAAAATTTCTGCAGGGAAAACGGTAGTCTGTTTTCTTCTTTTGAGGATATATTTATTTGCTCCGGGCTGCTGGCAGGATCTGACAAGCCTGTCATACAAATGTGCAGCCTGTCCCTGGCGCCCGGTTACCATGCACTGCAGCCGCATAATTGTACGGTTCACCCTGCTCCTGAAATTTCTATCTGCATAGTTGATATGACAGAGCTCTGTCCATGCATTCTCATCTCTGGATAATCTGCGTTCTGCTTTTACAGAAGCTGCCGGCGTTCTGAGCGGAAAAATATTGACTCCTATTCCCGGGAATGCGTAGTCTCTGGTGTTGTCCAGATTCAGGCACAGAGTATCTGTATTGGTGTATCTCAGATAAAATCCTGAGAACCATTTGTGGCTCTTCATGGATTCCAGCGCTCTCTTTTCCCTTGGATCTTCATCCACAGCCAGACGGAACCGTTCCATATCCGCTGTTTTCATCAGCACAACTCCAAACATGGGATTCTGTGGGAAAGGATGCCCTTCCACTGCGCAGAGTGTCAGTCGTGGAGAGAGGTAATATTCTATTTTATTCCGGCGGCATATTTCATCGATTTCCTGTAATAATGATAAAATCACCTTTTGTTTTTTGTTCAACTCTTTACTCCATTTCTATTGATGTCACTTAACAGTTACAGTCTGCACGATCTTCTTAATATCTTCAATACTTTCATATTTATCAAGCCATTTATCAAGCACAACTGTAATATCCGTCTTCTTTCCAAAGCTTTTCGCCTGTCTGCTGCCATCGTTCAGATCATTGATAAAAATACGGTACAGTTCTGTTCTTACATAAGAAGGCATCTCATATTCCAGTGCTTTCTTATAATTTGCAAAGGCCTCCCTGGTCTGTCCCTGTTTCATCCTGACATCACCCACCAGCTTATAAGCGCAGGCTTTCTCTTCTCTGCGGAACTGACGGTTTCGTACCTGTTCTGCAAGCCACTCCAGTTCGCTCTCCTCACCTGTACAGATGATCTGGGTGCGCAGTTCTGCAAGCTCATCGGAATACCCCAGCCGCTTCCATGCTCTTGTAAGAGCTTTCCTGTACATCTTATGTTCTTCTGAAACTTTAACCTGTATATCCGCCGGCGCTTTAACTTCTTCAGTTTCTGCTGACGGATCTGATACTTTTTTATTCACATCATCAGCCGATGTTTCATCTGATGTTCTATCTGATTTTATCTGTTTTCTGCTTTTTCCCGGATTTTTCTCCACACTGACTGGCGTGATCATCTGTGTGCCGATTACAGCCCGGATTTCACCGATTTCTTTCTCTATCTCGCTCTGCGTACGTGCACACACTGTTTTTGCCAGATATAATGCTCCCTGGATATCATCATCCTCAGGTATCAGACGACTCCACAACTCCATCAATGCGAGAGCCTCCTTATTGTTGTGGTTTGCAATAAGCTCTTCACAGCTTTTCAGGATTTCAGATTTGTATCCTCTGAAGAATCTATCCATCTCCATCCATACAATTCCGTTAGTTGTCTTATTCTTTACCTGAAGATAAAGCTCTGCCGCTTTCTGCATCTCGCCATCCATCCAGAGGATATCTGCCTTATATTTCAGGAAATAACCATCCTCAGGAAACATCTTAAGAGCCTTATCAAGAAAACGTTCTGCTTCGACCCGGTTCTCTCCCGCATCCTCCATCAGAAACCTGCACTTAAATTTCATAAATCCCGGATGTCCTGGATATTTCTTCAGAAGCTCATTGACGATCTGTTCTGCCTCCTTTATCCGATGGAATTCATAATGATCCGCAGCTTTCCTGAAAAACTCAATATCTTCTTTCAGTCCCTCCATCTCAGGACTCAGATGGTCAAGCTGCTGACGGACCTGCATCATCCGATATACCTTTGACACACGTTCTGTATAAAACAGAGTAAGCATTGCCGCATAGAATACATCGTCAGGTATCTCCACAAGTGTTGGATGATAAAAAGCATAAATGTTGGTATAGTCTTCTCTTCCGATAAAGTCAGCACTGAGCTGATTCTTATAATAAGAGCCAAAAAGTGCACTCAGCTTACGGAAAGATCTGCTTTCCACCAGCTCTCTGATCTTAA
Source organism: Blautia sp. 1001283B150304_161114_C9 (assembly GCF_015668165.1). Classification (NCBI taxonomy): domain Bacteria; kingdom Bacillati; phylum Bacillota; class Clostridia; order Lachnospirales; family Lachnospiraceae; genus Blautia; species Blautia sp. 1001283B150304_161114_C9. The sequence continues at coordinate 72,464 of NZ_JADPGO010000012.1, forward strand.
GTCCTGATTCATCGATTGCTCTCTGCAGGTCCAGTGCAACAGCGTGGGCTTTCATTGCAAGCCCATCCTGGCGGACCTTATGGTTTTTTTTCGCAATGCGCATATTGTAGAACTTTCGGAACACACTGTCCCAGCGCAATCTTTCCTTATTGATCTTCGGCATGTATTCTTCACGTAGCTCCTGATAAGGAAGATCATCTACACACACTGCTACATGACCCTCCCTCTTATCATGAGGAGGCATATATGACCACTCGTCTCCATAATGCCAGATCAGATAGTCACTGCACTTATTTGGGATCATTGCCTTTTTTCCCTCAAAGATGCCCTCCTTTACAGGGAACATCATATCCTTATCGAAAAGAAACGGGCAGCCGCCCCAGCGCATGGCATAACGGTCACATTCCTCTTCTTTATAAGAGAACATGATCTTCTCAAGCTTTGCCAGTGTCCTTTTTTTGCCAAGAAAAATATAAGAAAGAAGATACTTCAGATACATGGATGCAGGTATCTCCCAGCGGTCACTGTAACCTACGGAAATATTGATAAGATCTGAGTAGATCATCATGTGTGTTCTATATTTCTCGTATTCTTTGTCGTCAGCCGGAATAGGATCCAGTGTAAGAATGTCTATGATTTCTCCGCCGCAGTCCTTCCCGATAATCTGGCTCTTATGGATGGCACAGGTATTTGTGGATGCGTAACGCGGAAATGAATTTGTATAGTTTCTGTCCACCTCCGAACACTGTATCTCTCTGTCAGGCGGGAGTTCTGTTTTGCATATCTCTATGAATTTCTCCCAGTCCGGACGTGGCATATAAAGGTCTACATCATCATCCCAGGGAACAAATCCCTCATGTCTGAGAGCTCCGATCAGGGAGCCTCCTGCCAACACGTATCTGAGGTTATGTTCTCTGCAGATTTCATCAACCTCCCTGAAAAGCTTCAGGAGGTATTTCTGTTTCTCCGTCATGAATTGTCCTTTCTGTTGATTGTTTCCAAAATTTCTATTATTTTTACCGACTCATCATAGAAAAGCCGGGTACATTCTGTCCGTTTGTCTCTGATCATAATCATCAGCTCCTGCAGCAGATAGCGGAAACCATTTCCCTCGAAGTTAAAGCTGTACCTTTTCAGAAATTCTTTTCCTGAAATATTGGCTTCAAAGTATCCGGTGTTCCACCAGTCATTAGGGATAGTTACCCTGCCGTTGCTTCCGATGATCACAAGTTCATTCTCAATGTCAACCGTTGTTCCGATCTCAATAGTCGCCAGTGCACCGGCGTATTTCATGGAAATCATATCATATACAAAACGGCCTTCCTGATTGCGGACCGCATTGGTGTTGATATCCTGGCATTTTTTTCCCAGCAGTTTCAGTACTGCGCAGATAGCTGTGCAGACCGTCTCATTAAAAGTCCTGCCGCCCTCGAAATCATCCTGGGAGATTGCACATTTGACACTTACCAGATCTCCCACCAGGTTACTGTGTACTAGCCATACCAGCTGATTAAACGCCCGCAGGTAGACCAGTGTGGTCCGTTCAATGAGAACCACATTGTTCTCCCTTGCCACCTGAAACAGGTAGCGCAGTTTCTCTGAGGAAAGTGTCATGGGCGAATCACTGATCACATATTTTCCTTTTTTCAGCGCTCGCTCAATATATTCTGCTCTCCGGTTCAGCGATGTCTTGATATAAACAATATCTACATCTGCCAGAAATTCATCATAGCTGTTCCAGCAGGAACCTAACTCATATTTATCACAGAATCTCTGTGCAGTCTCGTGATCCTCGCTGAATACACGTTCCACATGAACTCCGCTGACATATTTGGATTCCTCCACAAAATCATTATCCCGGATGTCATCCGTCACGATTCCCATATTAAAGATAACACCTTCACTGCGAAGCTTTGTACTGGAAATATTCTTGGTCCTTTCCAGATAAACTACATCACAGTAGTTCTTAAGGTAATCGAATTTCCCTCTCCAGTCAGATCCTACCACCAGGACATCAATATCATACTTAATGATGTCATTGACCTTCTGTCCCTGATATTCCTCAATGATGATCTCATCTGCCAGCCCCGTCCTTCGCACATTCTCGATTCTCTTAATGAGGCTGTCCCGCACATTGAGTTTGCCCCGCTCAATGTCAAAGCTCTCACTTGTGACACCTACGATCAGATAATCACCAAGTGCTTTTGCTCTTTTGATAATATTGTAGTGGCCTTTATGAAAAAGATCAAAAGTGCCATATGTGATTACTCTCTTCATTCTTTCATCATAACTCCCCTGAAAAAAATATTCTTATTTTGCCGAACAGTTTTCCTGCTCCATACGTTACTGTTCACTACGTTCACAGTAACCTCCATACGATAGATACTTTGATTATATCATACTTCCCAACTTCCGTCACCTGTCCGTTACAAAAATGTTAAATTCGCGTTAACTTTACAAAAAGAAGAGTTTTGAAATACTGTTTTTGTATCTCAAAACTCTTCCTTTGTGTTTATGGTTCTTTATTGTCCATCTTTCTGGTAGTAGCTTCCAATTCCTGGATCAGGTCTTCCAGCGAAAGCTCCTCTTCCCCTTTGATCAGTTCATCAGGGATATCATCCAGATTATCCTCTTCAATCTCCAGCTCCATGCCGGCCACATTGCTGAAGCCTTCATGACTGTCGGAAGAAGTATGATCCGGTGTATCCTCGTCCATATTTACTTTCTCCACATGTCCGTCCTGCTCACTCTCTGAATCAAGCGTTGCCGCAAGCTCTGCGATGGCTTTCTTTCTTCTGAGAAGTTCATATTCATCATATTCGCTGTCATACTCTTCTTCCAGACCTTCATCTCTGACTGTCTTATCCTTCTTGATCAGGATAAATGCGATCAGATTCAGAACACCCGTATAAAGCAGATCCACAGGCAGACTTCCCAGTACAAGTACAAATACCAGTGATACTCCCAGAAGCACCCATACATTGTTCATTGCAGGAAGCATCAGGATGTATAAACCATTCATAATGATCATGATCGGATAATGGAAGAAATAAATTCCCATTGTATGTCGTCCCACATAGGTGAGCGGCAGTTTGATGTCCGGCACTAACGCAAGCATCGTATAGACCACTACGAAAGATACCAGATACATCAGCAGTCTGAGGATCACTCCCTGAGGATCCGTCAGGCCACAGAGCTGATATCCATGATTACCTCGGAAAATAGCGATTCCCATTTCATTTGGGATCATATAATTCGGTATCGCCCACAAAAGGACTCCGGAGATTGCCACCAGGATCCATTTTCCCTTAAATTTACGGATTGCTGTAATATATTCACTCTTCCAGAGATACCCCGCAACAAAGAACGGGAAAAATACCACGATTCTTGATGATGACAGGAATGTGGTAAATTCCGGTCTGGTTCCTGCCCATAATGCGAACAGGATACTGAGCGGAACAATAAATCTGATCTTACCCAGGGCCTCAATGGTAAGGCGGTAAATAAACAGTGCCAGTATATACCACATGACACTTCCGGTAGGACGCAGTATCTCATAATCTACAGATCTGCCCAGCCATATCTGTGAATACCAGGTTAAGGTATATCCCAGAACATAAGGGATCAGCAGGTTCTTAAAATTCTTCAGCACATTCTGAGGTTTCTTTGACAGATATCCTGAAATAAAAACAAATGCAGGCATGTGAAAAATCGTGATCGCATACCACACATATCTCACTACAGTGTCTACCTTTACAAGGTTAAATGCAATAATATGGTTAAATACTACCAGAAAGATAAGCAAAACTTTAATGTTATCGATCAGGCAGGAGTACGGCACCGCCGCTCTCTCTTTTTTTATTTTCATGTTTAAGTACTATCCTCTAATCATATTTCTGACTTCTGCTGTGTGAACATACAACCCCATTCTGCCAGATTCTTCAGATGACCGGCAGACAAAAAACGCACAGCAATGTAACGGGCAATTAACCGCAAAGTCATATTTACTGCAACAAGCATAACATATTTTTACGATTTATGGAATAGAAACTTAACATTTCGGTCAATGGAAATATTTTGTTACTGTTCACACACCACTATCCCGCGAGGTGTTTTGGCATGAATATGCCAAAATCCCGAGACATACAAGCCAAAATTCCATTGCCGCAGGCAATCTGGAATGAATTTTGGCTACGTTACTGTGAACGAAGTGAACAGTAGCAATATTTCCATATTCCATGTACAGCATAAGAACAGAAAAAAATACAGCTTCTGATCCTGCCGTAACCGGCGTATCTATAGACATTGTAAGTCATGGCTGCTGATTTCAGTTTGTTTCTGGATTTGCCGCCTTCGCTGAGACGATATTTCAGATAGGGTTTGTTGATTCCGGCAGCACAGCCGTATTTTCGCAGGATTTTCAGCCAGGTGATATAATCCTCATGGCTGTCGTCATGCTCCATGGGAAATTCACGCGCCACATCCCTTCTGAGTATTACCGAAGAACAGTTGATGCTGTTATGTTTCAGAAGTTCTCTGTAGGTGATCTTCTCTTTTACAGGGATTGTCCGTCCTGTACTGCTTCCGTCCGCGTTCATCAGTTCCCGCCCTGTAGAACACAGCACGTATCCTGTCTCTTCCAGACGTTTCAGCTGTTCTTTCAGCTTGCCTGACTCCCACCAGTCATCTGCATCCAGAAAAGCAATGTAGGTTCCCTGTGCCAGCCCGACTCCTCTGTTTCTGGAGCCTGCAGCTCCCATATTCTGTTCATTCTTAATATACCGAAAGTCCTCTCTGCCCTCATAGGCAGACAGGACTTCCTCTGTATGGTCTGTAGAACCGTCATCGATAACCAGAAGTTCCAGCGAAACTCCCTGTTCATAGACGGATTCCACAGCCTTTCTAATATATTTTTCTCCGTTGTAAACCGGCATGATCACAGATACCAGCGGTTTATTCATTGTCATTCCTCCGTTTTATTCTCTGACACTCCGACGTTTTTCCCGGAATCCTTCAACGCATTTACCTGTCTGTCATCTACTCCCTCAGATACTTCTTTCTGGAAAAAGATTTTAACTGTCATAAAGATCAGCTTGATATCCAGCAGGAAGGAATAATTCTCAATATAAAACAGATCCAACTTTAATTTGTCATAAGGAGTTGTATTATACTTACCGTAGACCTGCGCATATCCGGTAAGACCTGCTTTAACTTTCAGACGATAATAGAATTCCGGAAGCTCTTTCTCATACTCAAGCATGATACTTTCACGTTCCGGACGCGGACCTACCAGAGACATATCTCCCTTAAATACATTGAAAAGCTGAGGAAGCTCGTCCAGATGAAGATTTCTCAGCACATGACCTACCGGTGTGATACGGGAATCATGCTTGGATGCCAGTCTTGCACCGTTTTTCTCCGAATCTACGCACATACTGCGGAATTTACAGATCTTAAAGGGCTTTCCACCCAATGTCAGACGGTCCTGAAAATAAAACACCGGACCTCTGTCGTATGCTTTTACCGCAATCGCTATGATCAGCATGATCGGTGAAGTGATTATAATGCCGATCCCTGAGATCAGAATATCCATAACTCTCTTTGCAGCACGCTGGTCTACTGCCAGTCCCATATTTCTGGATACCAGAAGCGGTGTGTCAAAAAGATGGATGCGTTCACTTCCCATAAGAATGATATCCGAAATCTTCGGACTCACATAGCATCGGACAGAATGTGCAAAACAGTATTTCAGATAACGGTTTCTCTCTGTTGAATGCAGATCCCAGATGATCACGCCGTCATAATCCTGCATCATCTGATGGATTTTTTCTTCTCCCACACTGATGTGTACCTTGCCGCTAATGTCATATTTGTCCTTTCGGGAATTCATCTTATGGATCAGGTCGTCCCCCGGATCCCGGTCACCGTAAATGACCAGAAGCCGGCGTGCGCGGTAAAGTCCGGAATAGATATACCTTGAACCAAATATCCAGATAATGATCAGCACCAGCTGTATTCCTGTCATCTCGATCATAGGCCATACGCTCAGGAACCACCTGTTGATCAGGGTGATCTCCAGATATTCCACCACATTGGTACACAAAAGTGCCAGTGTCAGCGAATAAAATACATCAATCCTCTTAAGATATCCAACCTTAAGTCCTCCGTACAATTTGGCAAACAGGGCAAACATCAGACCGTAGATTGCGATCAGTACCCAGTTACCTTTGCGCCAGAAAGGCTCGTCGATCTGTCCTCTGTAAACGGAATACCACACCCATGCAAAGACCGCCGCCTGTGCCAGAACCACCAGACTCGCCAGACAAAATACGATAAATCGTTTATAATCTTCTCTTTTACTCACGTGATAACCTCTGTTTCTCTGTAACTGTTGTTACTGTTCATTGTTTTCACAGTTACGTTTCTTCAAATCTGTTACCGTTTGCTTCGCTCACAGCAACATAAATTCTTACCTATTATAGCGTAAGAATTATTATACGTCCACCTGTTTCACTTAAATTTATACAACTAAAGTAATTCCAGTTACTGTTCACACACCACTATCCCGCAAGGTGTTTTGGCATGAATATGCCAAAATCCCGAGACATACAAGCCAAAATTCCATTGCCACAGGCAATCTGGAATGAATTTTGGCTATGTTACTGTGAACGGAGTGGACAGTAACTAATTCCAGGTTACTGTGACCTTTACTCTCTGATGGATTGGATTGTCTGCAGTACTCCGTAGAATTAATAAGAATTCATATATCAGCATAATTTACATATAACTGCAGCCTCCCGTCTTACAATTCCACTCGATATTTGTATATAATGTATATTTTTTCGTCGATTTTACTTGACTTGTAGCGAAAATTTTACATATTTTTTTCAGAAACCTATGGAAAAATGTCAGGAAAAAATGTATAATATTACCTAACAAATGAAAGCGAGGGTTCACTATTATGAAACAAAATAGTATGTTGGCCATGATCCTGGCCGGCGGTCGTGGCAGCCGTCTGCATGATCTTACCAATAAAGTGGCAAAGCCGGCCGTTTCATACGGCGGTAAATATCGTATCGTAGACTTTCCTTTAAGTAACTGTGCCAACAGTGGCGTTGATGTTGTAGGTGTACTTACACAGTATGAATCTATCCAGCTGAACAGTTATGTGGCAGCCGGCGGACGCTGGGGTCTTGATGCCAAAGACAGCGGTGTTTACGTTCTTCCTCCACGTGAAAAAGCAGATGAGAATCTGAATGTATACCGCGGAACTGCAGATGCAATCTCCCAGAATATTGATTTCATTGATAAATTTGATCCTGAATACGTTCTCGTTCTTTCCGGTGACCATATTTATAAAATGAACTATGACAAGATGCTTGCAGCCCACAAAGAAGCAAAGGCAGATGCAACCATCGCAGTTATCGGAGTTCCGATGAAAGAAGCAAGCCGTTTCGGTATCATGAATACTGATGAATCCGGACGTATCGTAGAATTCGAAGAGAAACCTGAGCATCCGAAGAGCAACCTTGCATCCATGGGTATCTATATCTTCACCTGGAAACTCCTCCGCAAGATGCTGATGGCTGATATCAAGAATCCGGATTCCAGCCATGACTTCGGTAAGGATATCATCCCTACTATGCTTAACGATAACAGAACTCTTTATGCATATAAATTTGAAGGATACTGGAAAGATGTTGGTACCATCGACTCTCTCTGGGAAGCAAACATGGATCTGTTAAGTTCCAAGAATGAACTGGATCTGGGTGATCCGTCATGGAAGATTTATACAGAAGATGTTACCGCACTTCCACAGTACATCAGCGCAGAAGCAGATGTTAAAGATGCATATATCACACAGGGCTGTGCTGTTCAGGGCGAAGTTAAGCATTCCGTTCTCTTTACAGGTGTTAAGATTGGTGCAGGTGCCAGAATTATCGACAGTGTACTGATGCCGGGTGTTGTTGTAGAAGAGGGTGCCGTTGTTCAGCGTGCACTTGTAGCTGACGGTGTCCGCATCGGTAAAGGTGCAGTTGTCGGTGCCGCAGACAGTGAACACATTGAGCTTGTAGCGAAACGCGTAAAGGGGGCAGAATAATATGTATAAGGCATTTGGAATCGTAAGCTCTTCCGGGAGAAATATTTATGTAGATGGTATGCAGGATTATCGCCCGATCGGTGCGTTTTCTTTCCTTGGCAGATACAGAGTCATTGACTTCCCTATCTCCAATATGACCAACAGCAACATTGAACGTATTCAGGTCTATATCAATAATAAACCCCGTTCTGTTGTAGAACATCTTGGAACAGGACGTCATTACAATATCAACTCCAAGAGCGGCAAACTTCAGCTTCTCTTCTCGGAGCACAATAATGACAATGATATTTACAATACTGATATCTCCTGCTATCTGGACAACATGGAATCCCTCAGCAGAATGAATCATCCGTATGTTGTCATTGCCCCGAGCTATATGGTTTATTCAATTGATTTTGACCAGTTTTTACATACACACATTGAGTCCGGTGCAGATGTTACTCTCCTTTATCACGCTGTTGATAATGCAAAAGAGGCTTATCTTACCTGTAATGTTCTGGGACTGAACCGCCAGAAAGGTGTGGAATCCATCGAACCGAATCATGGTAATAAGAAGAATCAGTATGTTTATATGGATACCTGTGTTATGAAAACAGAGCTTTTCATCAGCCTTATCAAAGAAGCCAAGAATCTTTCTTCCATGTATACACTGGCAGACATCCTGAATGATAAATGCGAAACTCTGGACATCCGCGGCGTTGCACACAAGGGATTCTTTGCAAGCATTACAGACTTCCCAAGTTACTATGCTGCAAACATGGCTCTCCTTAATTACAAGTCAGCTCAGGAACTTTTCCATGATAACTGGCCAATCTATACACGTACCAATGATTCCTGCCCGACTCAGTATTTCAATACTGCAGATGTGAAGAATTCCGTAATCTCCAACGGCTGCCAGATTGAAGGTACTGTTGAGAATTCCGTAATCGGTCGTGGATGCGTCATTAAAAAAGGTGCTGTTGTAAGAAACAGTGTTGTTCTCGCTGAAGTTACTGTAGGTGAGGGTGTTCACGTAGAGAATGAAGTAGTCGACAAATGGGCGAAACTTGTTCATAAAAAAGAAATCGTTTCCCCGGCTGAACAGCCTGGTTATATCAGAAGAAATGATACTCTGTAATTAATGATTAATTAGATTAAATGCAAAGCCCCCGAAAGTAGTCACTTCCGGGGGCTTTGTTTGTATTTATTTAAATTCCATACTCTGATGATCTGTCTTGATTGCATTATTTTGTGGAATTGCTATATATAACATTTCAGGTAGATATACACAATTTGTCTCATCCAAATTTATAAGATTTCACAAATTCTTCACATTTTCCTCTTGCATTTTATTTTTAGCGTGTTATAATACAGCTGTAACAAAGATAAAGAACAAACAACTGAATACTCAAAAATACTTAACACCACCTGGAGCATTTCGGATGCTCATAAATTAAAGATAGTGTCAAGCGTGTCACCTCAGCTGTAAAATGGAGGAAAAGTCAAATGAATACTTTAAAAGCTGAAAAAAGAACAATGGACACAAAGGCCAAAAGATTAAGAAGAGAAGGCTACGTTACAGGTAACGTATTTGGCAGAGAAATGGAAGGTTCTCTTCCTGTTAAAATCGAGAAATCTGCTGTCGAGAAACTTCTCAAGACAAGTAACAAAGGAAGCCAGATTATGCTGGATGTAGATGGTCAGTCATATGACGTACTGATCAAAGAGATCCAGTTCAATCCGTTAAAAGGACAGGTGGATGAAATAGATTTCCAGGCACTGGTAAGCAACGAGAAAGTACATTCCGTAGCAGAGATCGTACTTGTAAACCACGACAAACTGGAAGCCGGTGTATTACAGCAGCATCTGGAAGAAATCTCCTTCAGAGCTCTCCCATCAGCACTGGTAGACAAAATTATGGTAGATGTCGGTGACATGAAAGTCGGCGACGTAATCAAAGTCAAAGACCTCGCCATCGCCCAGGACAAAGATGTAGACTTAAAGACAGACCTTGAAGCTGCAGTTGTATCCGTAGCCGCCGTTCACGTAGACCCGGCTCTGGAAGCTGAAGAAGAGGCTGTTGCCGAAGAAGAAGCTAAATAACATAATATCTCTTTTAACATTTATTCAGGTACGCCCAGAGGCGTACCTGAATTTTTTTTAATAATTGACCTTTCCAGATACCTGCACTATTCTGTTCCCGTACTATTCTTTCTCTTGCTCCTGCTCCAGCAGCCTGAATGACAATTCCAGATAAAAAATTTCCTCCGGATCATCCAGCTCAGACTGCAGGATTTCCTTAATCCTGTCCAGCCTGTAAAGAAACGTACTGCGGTGGATAAACAATTCCCTTGCCGCCTGGGTTGCACTGAGATGCTGCTCCAGATACACTCTCAATGTCTCCATGTACTGAGTCTGATTCTCCTCATCATGCTTCTTCAATTCCAGCAGCCCTTCATGACAGATCATTGTTCCTGGCAGTCTTCTTGTTGCCTGTTCCAAAATATAAGTCAATGCCACCTGACCGAAATAATGAATCCACAGATAAGGCTTCTTACGGCTTCCTACATCCAGAGCCGTCTTCGCCTGCACATACTGCCGTCTCAGACTCATATGTCCTGTCATCACCCTGCTGTATCCGGCTTTCAGATAAGTATCCCTGATAAAATAAACCAGTTTTCCGGCTACTTCCTCCTGGCTTTTTCCAAGTCTGGTAAGGTCAAAAAATGCCACAATTTCATCCTGATAAAGAAAACTCACAGAATCCTCAAATTTCTTCTTAATATATCGGCAGATTGCCTTTGTGGAAAGATTCTGCTGATTCAGATAGGTAATCTGCAGGATCAGGCACATATATTCATGATTTCCACTCCATCCCAGTTCACTCAGTTCTCTACTCACCTGCATATAATCCGCAGTTCTGTCCGACAAAATCCTGACAAAAATCTGCTCCATATCCCTGTCCGGATCTTCTTCCTCCGCTTCATGCACAAGCAAATACTCCAGTTTCTCCACCAGAATATCCAGTACACAGATAACTCTCAGTGTAATCTCTGATCTGCACTCAGTCAAAACCAGCCTGTGAGTTGCTTTCCCATCCACAAACAGATTTCTGTTCATCGAACGACATCCACTGATGTAAGCCGGAAACATCACATATTCATGCGTATCTGCCATATCTCGATAAGTCTCATTCTGCAAAAGTGCATTTACATATTCCATATTCAACCCGTCATCTGTATACAGCTGCGCCCTCGGCGGCAGATACTCGCTTCCCGCTTCCGCCACGAAGGCAAAATCCAGTCCTGTTACAGTCATCGGATTCTGCAGAAATTCCGATGTCACCTGCAAAAGCCTGTCCATTCCGGCATGTTCTAACATCAGATTATGAATCTTCCGTTCCCATTCATCAGCCGCATCAAAAATCTCCTGCACATCATTCATAAATTCTGCTATTTCTTCCAGACTATCAAGTGCAATATGAATATACGGAATCTGCTGAAGCTCTTCTGATGCGGCATCAATTTCCTCTCTCCCACAAAATACCCAGAGTATATTTTCAGCAGTCAGAACTGCCGATTCCCACTCTTTGTCATATCTCTGTACCACATAAACATGCCCATGTCGAAATGTTTCTTTTTTTTCATAACACAAAAAAGGGCGCAGATATCCGTCTGAACCGGATAAAGTTCCCCTTTCCGTAATTTCATATTTCTCTTTTATTTTTTCATATAAATAAACTGATGACAGCTGCAAGTCTACAATCCTCCTGTCACATAATTGAAGCACCTATTTTACCAGTCAATTCTATAGCAATTTAACTCACACTATGTCTTTCTCATACGCACCTGTCAGCCCGGTTCTCACACAATAAACGTCTTCGCAACTTCCACAGCCTCAATACAGTTCTCCGTATAGGCATCTGCTCCCATATTCTTCGCCAGCTGCTCCGTTACTGCACCTCCACCAACCATAATCTTAAATTTATGCTTACTGTTGCTTCGTTTCAGAGACTTCACCACCTGCTCCATCTCCGGGATTGAAGTACTCAAAAGCGAGGAGATACACACGATCGACACATCAGGATTCTGCTTCACTGCACGCAGAAACTGCTTCTCAGAAATATCCACTCCCAGATCGATCACCTTAAATCCGGCACTACGAAACATGATCGCAACCAGATTCTTACCTACATCATGCAGATCACCTTCCACCGTTCCAAGGATCACAGTTCCGATATTCCTCCTGCCAAACTGCGAGTCCTGTTCCTCCAACAATTCAAAACCCTTGCGCACACTTCGGGCTGCTGCCAGAATTTTAATAATATCCGCACCATTGGATTTGTAATTCTCCCCCACTGTTCGCATAGCCGGAGTCATGGCCTCTTCCACAATCCGCCCTGCAGGAATATGCTGCTTCAATGCCTCCCTCACCAGCTTCTCTGTCTCCCCCGGATGTCCGTCTTCAATTGTTTTTCTTAACTGTTCCAGTACTGTCATATCCTCAAGCCACCCTTAAACCTTCTGCCAAAAATCCCCCGCCCTGCGGCGAAGGATTTTTTGTTTTTTCAAACACGCTCTGCGCTTTCAATATCTGTATTTTATCATAGCTCACTGTTATTTACAACGAAAACTGACTTCCCCTTCCACAATCTCCACAGAGAATGTTACTGTTCACTTCGTTCTCAGTAACACGCTTCGCGATGCACAGAATTTATGCTAATCGCATAAATTCGCGCGGTATATCTCGGGTTTTCTGTGACCTTCGCTCACAAAAAACACCTCGCGGGATATTACCAGTCAACAGTAACCAGAGAATTTACTTGATTTAAATCAAGCAGATATTCGTAATCCGCTTCGCTACACCAAATAACTGCTTCGCAGGGGACTTACTTGATTCGGCTAAAATATTATTCCAGAAGGTAACAACTCGTATAAGCAATCGTACAATCCCCATAATAATACTGTAGCTCATTGGCCTGACAGACCTGTGTTACCAGCATCCCGTAAGCCTCCATCGATGAGAAAGCCTGTTTCGGAAACCTGCATGGAGCATCCGGATAAGTACAGACCTTACATTTCGTACAGCATCCCGCACCAATCGCCAGCATATCCGGATAAATCTCCCGAAGTTTCTTCTCAAATTCCACAAAATACTCCTTATGTCTGGCTTCCGTTTCCATCATTCCCTCGCCATCAAAAACATCCTCCAATTCACCAACTGTCTGAACAATAATCCCATACTTATACTGCCGGACTTTCGCTTCACATTCCTCAAGAGAGCCACATCCCGGAGGACAGCTCCAGCATTTATCATACTTATGACAGGTATCTGCTGCACACATCTGTCGAACCTCCGGCTTCAGCTCAATCGTATCACAATCCAGCAACACCACATGCGAAAACCCCTGCTCCATTCCCATTTGCTCTATTTTTTTTATATCCATAATCTAACCCCTTACTCTCTTGTATAATCTATAGCAACCTCATCAGGCAGATAAAATTATCCTCTTTGCGCCTCAGTTCTGCACCGAATAACTGCTCCGCAGTTTATCAGAAGAACTCTGCACTTCTCAATAATTCAATCAGGCGGATAAAATCATTCACCTGTCTCAAATCCCAGTTCATCAATAAAATGATCCTGAAAATCAGCCGAAGCAGCCAGCTCAACGAATTCAATCTTTCTCACCAGCTCATCCATCTCCAGCATTTCCTTCTCATTCACAAGTGCGATCTTCGCACCCTCACCAGCAGCGTTTCCCACTGGTTTCACTTTCTTCACAAGCGTCGCCGGAAGCAAGCCAATCTTCCCGGCACTGACCGGATCCATATAGTTGCCAAAAGCACCTGCAATATATACCGAACAGATATCATCTTCTGTAATCCCAAGCCGCTCCATAAGCATCTGAATTCCCGCTGCAATCGCAGCTTTCGCAAGCTGAACCTCTCCGAGATCCTTCTGCGTCAGATAAACCCCTCTCTCATTACCGCCCCGCTCTGGCGGTACCAGAATAAACACACTTTGCTTCTCCTGTCCGCTTCTCAGCACACCATTCTCATCCAGCATTCCAGCATCCAGAAGACCCGCCACCAGATCGATCAATCCCGAACCACACAAACCAACCGCCGGCTTATTCCCAACAGTTGTATAGTTCCACTTCCCATCCTCATACTTCACATGATCCACAGCCCCGGCCGCGCCACGCATTCCACACTCAATCTTCGCACCCTCAAAAGCAGGCCCGGCCGCAGTAGAACAGGTCACCATCCGCTCCCTGTTTCCCAGAACCATCTCACCATTCGTTCCAATATCGATCATCAGAGAAATCTCTTCCTGCTGATCCTGCCTGATAGCCAGCAGACATCCACAGGTATCCGCTCCCACATATCCTGCAATATCCGAAAGCATGATCAACTCTGCACGCTCCTGCACAGCCAGACCATAATCCCCCGCATTCAGCACCAGCCTCTCACTCACAGCCGGAGTATAGGGCGCATGTACCAGCGAAGCCGGAGAAATCCCCAGAAACAGATGATGCATACAAGTATTTCCCACAACACACACCTGAAAAACATCCTCTCTCCTTATCCCTGCATCCTCTGCCAGACTTCCCAACATCTCATTAACCGCTTTCCGAACACACATACTTAACGCTTCTGTTCCATGCTCCAGCGCATAATTCGCCCGCATGATCACATCCGCACCATACTGCGCCTGCGGATTCATCCTGCTCTCAACTGCCAGAGTCCTCCCATCCGCACCATCCAGCAAATACCCCGCAATGGTAGTCGTCCCAATATCAAACGCTGCCAGACACCTCCGACCAGCTTCCTTCCTCATTTCCAGAATCCGCCGTCTACTGTAAATCACATACCATTCATCAGAATCCCTGCGCATCCCATACAATTCACCCGCCAGCTTCAGATCCACCTCCATCTGCCCCGGCTCAACCTCACCATCTGTCTCCGCCAGCGTATCCAGCAGCCTCTGCCAGTCCGACCGCTTCTCCCCTGTTTTCGCCTTCTCCAGCTCAACCTGAGCCATCCGTAGTCCCGGTTCAAACACAACTTCTCTGTTAAATCCATCCGTCAAAATCTTTTCATTGCCAGCCCTGTCCAATGTCTCCACTACACAAGTCTCACCTTCACCAATCCGAATCTGACACGCCTTAACAACTTCACCATTAATCTTAACCAGACACTTCCCACATTTCCCCAGACCGCCACAAGGCGCATCCGGCCTCAAACCCGCCCGAATCTCAGCTTCCAACACAGACATCCCGACATTCACTTCTATCTCAATCCCTTCACGCACAAACTTAACCCAAGCCATAAAAACCTCCCACATATCCAATCATCACAACAACCAACAGCCAGCTCAGAAAAATATTTTATTTCATGTGCATTTGCAGGGGTCTTAGATATTCTTAGCTCTCAGAAATCTGCGTTATGAGCAGACTGTATCACTGTCTGAGCGAAGTTTGCAACGGAGCGAGTTTGAGAAGGCTGCTCATGCCTTTAGCAGATTTCTGAGAGGTTAGAATATCTTAGCCCCCGAAACCGCACATGAAATAAAATATTTTTCTGAGCGTCCCCTTTTTTCCATTATAACACACTCCCAAAAATCCCAAAATACACGAAAGGACCACTCCCCAGAGCAGTCCCCTCATAATATTTTCATGTTATACTAAACCCGCACAAGCAATCAGATCAAGCCGCCAACTTCTTAGCCAGTGACGCCGCACTAGCCGCATCATCAGAATATCCGTCAGCACCAATTTCCTCAGCAAAAGCTTCTGTAATCGGCGCTCCGCCAACCATAACCTTAATATTACCTCTGAAATCCGCCGCATTCAACGCCTCAACAGTCTCCTTCAGAGCCGGCATAGTAGTAGTCAGCAGCGCAGAAAGAGCAATGATCTTAACATCCGGATTCTCTTTATAGCACTCAATAATCTTAGCCGCCGGAACATCGACTCCAAGATCGATCACCTCAAATCCGGCACTCTCGATCATCATGGCAACCAGATTCTTACCAATATCATGAAGGTCACCGGAAACCGTAGCAATGATAACCTTACCAAGTGCACCTGTAGAACCAGATGCCAGATGCGGTTTCAGAACCTCAACACCTTTCTTCATAGCACGAGCTGCAACCAGCATCTCCGGAACAAAGATCTCACCATTTTTGAATTTCTCACCAACTACAGACATCGCACTGATCATACCATCATTCAGAATCGCAACCGGATCATCACCCTCATCAATGGCTTCCTGTACAGCCGGTCCTACTAATTTCGCTTTCCCTTTTTCAACTAATTCCGCAACTTCATTTATCTTAGACATAATCAAATCCTCCTGTTATTTCTCAATTTCAGATTCCAACCACTTAATTCATTTACACAGTTTCTGCAGATTCAACCTACTTCTTCTTTGTTGTACCAATTAAGCCTTCTCTGTAAGCCCCTATATATTCCATACAATAATCATCCAGACCAAGTAATGCTTCTGTTGCATAAACCAGTCCAAGCATATCCTTATTTGTCGGATCCATAATTCCACTGTCCAGTCCTGCATTCATTGCCAGTACCAGGAACCCGTAATTAATCAGCTTACGAACCGGCAGATTAAAGGAAATATTACTGATTGCTGCCGTAATATGAATGGTCGGATACTGCTCACGTACACTTGTGATCGTCTCAATATTCGTTGCAATACCATCCTCAGAAGTACAAAGCATCTCAACCAGCGGATCAATGTGAATCCTGTCCGGAGCAATTCCGTACTCTTTCGCTTTCGCCATGATCTTGTCAAAAACTTTCAGACGGTCTGCTGCACATTTCGGAATACCTGTATTGTCACTCAGCAGCGCAATTACCTGCCATCCCTCATTTCCCGGCTCAGCCATGATCGGGAAAATCGTATCAATCTTATGTCCCTCTCCTGATACAGAGTTAAAAATTCCAGGTTTCTTACAGAACTTATAAGCCTGTGCCAGAACATCCGGACTCGGGCTGTCAATTGAGATCGGAAGATCTGTAACCTCCTGGATACAGTCGATCATCCATTTCAATGTTTCCACTTCTTCCGCTTCCGGAACAGAAGCGCAACAGTCAATATAAGTAGCTCCGCTTTCCGCCTGAAGCTTTGCTCTTGCTTTAATAAATTCAGAGTCTCTTTTCGCGATCGCTTCTGCAACGATCGGGATAGAACCATTAATTTTCTCACCAATAATAATCATTTTCAAACACCTCCATAGCATCATCCTCTGCAACACCTGAGATCAGAACATAATCTGCCATGGAAGCCTTGTAGATTCAGATGCCTTAATGCCAAATTTCTCTTCATTCAGCTTGTCAATGGAATCACAGAGAGATTTATAAACACCCGGATAAACAGAACCAGGGCCACCCTGAGCGATACATGGAATAAAGTATTTGTTTCCACATTCTTCGCAGACACGACGTACCACTGCATCACAATTCTCATCTGTCCAGCCCTCAAAATCAACTGCACGATTTTCGATACCGCCCATGAAGCTGATCTTTCCGCCATATTTCCTGATCAGTTCCGGAAGATTATTGGTTTCCATACATCCCTGCCATACATCGATCCCCATCTCAATCATAGAAGGAACCAGTGTTGCTGCGTAACTGTCAGAATGATGGATAACCAGCTCAACGCCATGGCTGTGATAATATCCGTAAATTTCTTTATATGGCTCAAGTAAAAATTCATCAAACATTGCAGGACTCATAAATGTACTGTCCAGTCCACCCCAGTCATCATGATGGAATAATGCATCAGGATGAAGGTTGGAACAGATACCTTCAGCAAGTTCCAGTTCCCACTCTGTCAGATATTTGATCAGATCATGCATTTCATCCGGATTAGTAATATAATAAACCAACGCATTACTGATCTCACACAGATGATGAGTCTGCTCAAATAATCCCGGTGCAACGAAAGCTGCTTTAAATGCCTGTTCTCCGTCAACTGCATCATACTGAGCCTTCACCATATCCCACTGATCCTGGGTAAATTTCAAAGACGGTGCATGTACATAGTCTTTCCAGTCTTCAATATCCTTTACCACGATCTTGTCAGGAGTATGTACAGGAAAAGAACCCGGAACTCCTTTCGGGAAAGTATTGGTTACCCCCCATGCATTCACTACATTTTCCTGTCCCGGCTGAAGCAGCGGGTTTGTAAACATAAACGGATGAAAAAGAAGCTGTACTGCTTCATACTGATTAACAAATCTGTCAGGATTTCCGCCTTTTATAACTTCCAGCATATTCTGTTTCGGTGTTAACATATAATCTACCTCCTCGTGCAATATGAAAATGCCCCCACATTCCCACATTGGTTTGTTTAATTTGTCGTTCTTTATCTCGTTTCTGATGATTTTATTGTAGCATTTATACAATCCAAAATATATAATCAGATATGCGGATTTTTCACGCTCGCATTCCTACAAATTGTATGAACGCATCTCAAGTATTGTGCCAACAGTAACCGGCAGCCATATAATAAATTTTAAAATCAACCGTAAATACACTTGTAACACAACTCTAAACACTGTATAATTTTGTACATACAGATATCAGATTTTAAAAACCATTTGTGCCTGCACAATAAGACTTTTAAACCTGATTTATCTAAACATGAAGAAATACGGTTTATATAACAGATCAACAGATTCCGAATGTTTTACAGTAAATATTTAACAGGTGGTGAACGCAATGTTTTCAAAAAAATTATTAATACCTCTGCTATCGCTCATCCTTCTTGTTACTCCTGCATACAGCAGTCATGCTGCTGAAAATACAGAGGCCGCGGAAACATCCGTAGAAGGTCAGGGAATGCTTTCCCCTTCTTCATCTTCAGAGAGTTCTGAAAGCGTCTTTAACGGTTCCGGGGCAGGCACATCTTCAGAACCGGTCACAGATGAGAAACTGGAGACAATTTTAAAACAGGTTCAGAGTCAGCTTCCCGCTGAAAACGGAACCTGGGCTGTTTTCATATCCGATCTTGTAAACGGAACCGAGGGCAGTCTTAATGATCAGAAAATGCAGGCTGCAAGCCTGATCAAGCTCTATATCATGGGAGCTGTCTACGAGAATTATGATCAGATAACCGGACAATACGGCAGGGATTCTGTAGACTCCAATCTGTACTCCATGATCACAGTCAGCGATAACGATGCAGCCAATACCCTGACAACTTATCTTGGCGGCGGTGATTCCGCAGCAGGTATGCAGGCTGTCAACAGTTTCTGCCAGGCACATGGCTATGGCCAGACTCACATGGGACGTATGCTCCTTGCCAGCAATGAGAATGATGATAACTACACATCTGTAGGAGACTGTGGTCATCTCCTGCAGGAGATTTATAAACAGGATACATCCGGCTACACCCATGCCACTGATATGTTTAATCTGCTCAAGGCACAGACACGCTGTAACAAAATTCCCGCACAGCTTCCGGAAGGAGTCAAAACCGCAAATAAAACCGGAGAACTTGACAACGTGGAAAATGATGCCGGAATCATCTATGATTCCAAAAATGACGTAGTAATCGTATTTATGTCCCAGAATCTCTCAAGTGCCGGTTCCGCACAGAATACGATCGCTACCTTAAGCAGAACGATTTACGATTACTATAATTAAATAATGTACTCTCAGAGTACATTATAAACCAAAGGAGGGATTCACTATGAAAAAAAGAAAAAATATTGCAATTCCCATGATTCTTGCAGCTACGATTGCTGCTGTATCTGTACCCTGCAGCTCACAGATCGTTATGGCATTTGACACTTATCAGGTAGGTGTAAGTAAAGGGTATCTGGCTCTGCGCTCTGCCATGGCTTATGATTCCTCCAACGAGATCGGCGAGCTGTATTCCGGTGATACTGTTGAAGTTACAGAATATACCACCAGTGATTACTGGTACGTCTATTCTCCAAAACTGAACAGATCCGGATACGTAAATAACGATTACCTGTATTTCCTCTCATCACAGCCGACAAGTTCGTCCGGTTCTTATACTGTCAGTGTTGCCAAGGGTTATCTGGCTTTGCGTTCTGCAAAGGCTTATGACTCTTCCAACGAGATCGGACAGTTATACTCCGGTGATACTGTAACAGTTTCTGACAGCAGTGATCCTCAGTACTGGTATGTCTATTCTCCGAAACTGAACTTATCCGGCTATGTAAATAAAGATTACTTATATTACAGCGGCGATACTGCTGCCAGTGCACAGAGTTCTTCCGGAGATTCAAGGACTGTCAGTGTTGCCAAGGGTTATCTGGCTCTGCGTTCCGCAAAAGCTTATGATTCCTCCAATGAGATCGGACAGCTGTATTCCGGCGATACAGTTCAGCTTATCGACACCAGCGATTCCCAGTACTGGTACGTTTACTCTCAGAAGTTAGGAAAAAACGGATATGTAAATAAAGATTATCTGATTGGCGGAACAACCACATATGCCACCAGAACAGTCAGTGTTGCTACCGGTTATCTGGCTCTGCGCTCTGCGAAGGCTTACGACTCTTCCAACGAGATCGGACAGTTATATTCCGGCGATACAGTTCAGCTTGTGGATACAACTGATGCACAGTACTGGTATGTTTACTCCCAGAAACTCTGCAAATATGGTTATGTAAATAAAGATTATTTATATTAATCTTTTTCATAACACTATAAACAGTTACGCTTCTTTACATTCACCATATACAACAGAACAGAAAGGACTCACAGTTATGAGCCCCAAACGACAGGTTAACCATAACATTCGTAAACACTTTAACACAATCATTTACAATATTTCACGTTACGCGGAAATTGCTCTTTCTATGGTAATTCTGCTGGTGATCGCACTGGCAGGCTTCCGGCTGATCATGGAGGTTGCAGATACTTCTGTTATGTCCATGGATACAGAATTTTTCAGCACTTTCCTTTCCCAGGCTTTGTCTCTGGTAGTAGGCGTGGAATTTGTAAAAATGCTCTGCCAGCATTCCGCACAGACAGTTGTTGAGGTTCTGATGTTTGCCACAGCACGTCAGATGGTAGTCGAACACCTCGGGCCAGCAGAAACTCTTCTTGGCGTACTCAGTATCGCAGTTCTGTTTGCAATCCGCAAATATCTTATGACAGACAACGATGACATGAATGCTCATAACTGTCCGAAGAATACTGAAGAAAATTAAAGAAAACAAAAAACTGCATATCAGATACGATCTGTAAATTCTACCGGTCGTATCTGATTATGCAGTTTCTTTTTATTTCCACATGCTGATAAACGGGCGTCTCAAAAAAAGTAATTTTATATGATATATTCTATAGTTATGGTTATCAGCATGATGGGCGCTTATTTAATAATTACCACTAAAGAACTTACTGTCCTTCGGCAGTTCATAGCCCTTGAAGTAAGAGCCAAAATCAACCTTCAGATAATTGCAGAGGTTGGCAAGCTCAACCATTGTGTTGTCATTTACAGGAATGCCATTCTCTCTGCGCTCTTTTTCTGCAAATACTTCCTTCTCACCATGAGTATAAATCTGCTCTGCGCCTTCTGCCTTTGGACTCTGACGAAGAGTTTCCAGATATTCGGAAAAATGTGCCCTGATATCATCTGCATTTCCGAAGATTGCGGGATCAATGGCAGCAAATCCATGACAGATACCTGTCTTGTCTTTAAATGTACAGCATTTATCAGAAGTAACACCCATGGAAAAGATGGAGCTGAAAATCTCGCAGAGCATTCCATAACCGTAACCCTTATGACTTCCGTTTACCTCTTTATTACCGCCAAGTGGCATGATTCCGCCGCCCTTCTTGGCAACAATATTGGCAAGTACATCCGGGGCATCTGTGCTTTCCTGACCATTTGCTCCCAGAGCCCAGCCCTGTGGAAGTGGTTTTCCCATCTTATTATACATTTCCAGTTTTCCTCTGGTAACTACTGTTGTGGAGCAATCAAAAAGGAATGGATAAGGTTCTGCCGGCATTGCCACTGCAATGGGATTGGAACCAAGCATTGCTTTTCGTCCAAAGGTAGGTACCATGATTGCTTCCGAGTTGGTACATGCCATACCAAGTAAGCCCTGTTTGGAAGCCATTTCCGCATAATATCCTGCAATACCGAAATGATTGGAGTTTCTTACAGATACAAATCCGACACCTGTTTTCTTCGCCTTCTCAATAGCTTTCTCCATTGCAAAATGGGAAATCAGCTGTCCCATACCGTCATGTCCGTCGATCACTGCTGATACAGGTGTCTCAAATACGACCTCAGGTTTAGCATCCGGATGGATGGTTCCCTTCTCAATTCCTTTATCATATCTTACCATTCTCTGCATTCCATGGCTTTCAATCCCGTACAGATCTGCGGTAAGCAAAACATCCTTGATGATATTCGTCTCTTCTTCATTAAAACCAAATTTACGAAATACGTCGTGGCAAAAAGTATTTAATGTGTCATAACTCCATTTTACATATCCCATAACTGTAAAATCCCTCCATTCAAGTATTACTCATTTCGTTTTTGGTATTACCAATTTGTTAAGCTGATTATACCACTCTCATTTTCAAAGTGCAATACGTTTTTTATTTTTTTCAGTATTTCTTATGTTACTGTATTACTGCTCCCTGCTAATATCCCGAGACATGCAAGCCAAAATGTTACCGTCCACTCCGTTCACAGTAACGTAGCCAAAATTCATTGTTACTGTTCACTCCGTTCTCAGCAACACGCTTTGCAAACTCAATTTATGCTAATCGCATAAATTCGCGCGGTATGTCTCGGGTTTTCTGTGACCTTCGCTCACAAAAAACACCTCGCGGGATATCATCAGTGAACAGTAACAATTCATTCCAGATTGCCTGCGGCAATTGGACATCTTCTCTTGTTTTTCTAAAACTGCCGTAATATACTATGTACAGGCAATCCTGCCTGCAGGATTGCCTGCTCATTTAATAAAAAATAGATTACTGCTCACTTCCGCACCTGTAATATATTTCACAGAACAACTCTGCGGCAGCAGTAACAGAAAAGGAACATTACTATGATTCAGGATATCGCACCACACACTTACCACAACGAATACAAACCTTCTGCCCCGGATAAGAACAGTTTTATCCTTGCCTACGAAAAAGGCAGTATTCTTCTTCCACATCAGGAACGGGAAGCAGATATTTATTTTCCACGTTTTCAGGATCTGGAGGAAAAAGTTTCAGATCTCTACAGCAAGTATATTTATCTGTTTTCTATCGATGATCAGCGTTTCTATCTGATTCCGGAATTGGATACCACCCTTCTTCCAGATTACGAATTCCAGGATATACGAAATCTTCGGACAGCCCGGCCACAGCATCTGGCATTTGCAGGAGTTACAGGACATCAGCTTTTCCAGTGGTACAGCAAGCGCCGGTTCTGCGGCTGCTGTGGAAAACCAATGCTGCACAGCCAAAAAGAACGTATGATGGAATGCCCTTCCTGCGGCAATCAGGAGTACCCTGTCCTGTGTCCTGCAGTAATCGTAGGAATCACAAACGGAGATAAAATCATTCTTTCCAAATATGAGGGCCGCAGATTTAAGCGTTACGCCCTTATCGCAGGCTTTGCAGAAATCGGAGAAACCATTGAAGAAACTGTTCACAGAGAAGTAATGGAGGAAGTTGGCCTTAAGGTAAAGAATCTCCGCTATTACAAAAGCCAGCCATGGTCCTTCAGCGGTACCCTGCTTTTCGGATTCTTCTGTGATGTGGACGGTGATGATACCCTGACCGTTGACCATGAAGAGCTCTCCATGGCACAGTGGGTAGAACGTGATAAAATCCCGGATCAGGGCAATAATATCAGCCTGACCAAGGAAATGATGATGCTCTTCCGTGATGGAAAAGAACCCAGATAAACAATATTCTATATCAGAAAAAGCTCATAGAATATTTTTCCCTATTATGCTAAAAGGATACATACACGGTAATGTTACTGTGCATGTATCCTTTTCGTTTCTCTGTAAAATTGCTTCACTATATTCTCAAAAATATTTCTGATTACTCTTCACGCCGCACTCCCGCTGCCAAATCCACGGCTTCTGCGGCTTCCATTACATTCCTGCTCAAATTCTTTCAGTTTCCGTCTTGCTTCCGGTGTCAGATTTGTCGGAACTTCAATCTGTACAGTTGCATATTCATCACCGTGTACCGACGGATTATTCATTGCAACGATACCTTTGCCTCTCAGACGTATCTTCGTTCCGGACTGAGTACCTGGTTTAATGTTACAGAGAACGTCACCGTAAATAGTGTGAACCTTCGCCTCACCGCCAAATACTGCTGTTGTAAATGGGATATTTACAGTTGTGTAAACATCTCTGCCTTCCCGTTTATATCCGGGTTTATCCTGAACGTTTACTTTCAGAAGCAGATCACCGGCTTCACCTCCGCCGACTCCCGGATATCCTTTTCCTTTAAGTCTGATAGATTTACCGGATTCAATACCTGCCGGAATATTGACTTCGTAATTCTGGACGCCACCGTTGCTGCTCTGCAGGCGGATAACCTTCTTGCCACCAAAAGCAGCTTCATCAAAGCTGACAGTAACCTCCGCATGAAGATCCTCACCTTTACTGCTGTAAGAACCGCCAAAGCCGCCAGTTCCATTGCTTCCGAATCCACCAAAACCACTTCCATGAAATCCACTGCCGCCGAAGCCGCTGCTTCCAAAACCACCGGATGATTTACTCTTCTTAAATCCACCACCAAAGATGTTCTTCAGGATATCATCCATATCTTCGCCATTCTCAAAATGATATTCATGATAACCATTGCCATCACTGTACGAGCCATGGAAACCGCCGCCAAAAGGATTGCCCTGTGCTCTGCCAAAGCCACTGCCAAACGGACTGCCCTGTGCATTTCCATAATTACCGGCACCTTCTTCAAAAGCAGCGTGGCCAAACTGGTCATACAGTTTACGTTTCTTCTCATCACTCAGAACATCATAGGCTTCATTTATTTCCTTAAAATGCTCTGCTGCCGAAGCATTTCCCTCATTACTGTCCGGATGATATTTCTTTGCCAGTTTTCTGTATGCTTTCTTAATCGTTGCTGCATCCGCATTTTTGTTCACGCCAAGAACTTCATAGTAGTCTCTTTTCAATATCATCACCTTCCCTCATAAACACATTCTAACGCAATCATTCCTGACTTCATATTTCTGCAATCCTCATTATGCAAACAACGGGAAGCCAAAAGATTTGACCTCCCGTTGCTGTAACTTAACATCTATTATCCTTCAATGGAGATGCTGTGCTTCTGTTCCACTGCTGGCTTTGCTTCTTTCTTCGGAACAAATAATGTCAGGATACCATGTTTGAATTCTGCTTTGATGTCGTCCTGATGTACTTCTTTACCTACATAGAAGCTACGACTGCAGGCACCTGCATAACGTTCTCTGCGGATATAACGTCCTGTCTCTTTTTCCTTCTCATCTTTATCCAGACCTTTCTCTGCACTGATGGTCAGATAACCATTTTCAAGTGCTGCATGAACTTCATCTTTCTTAAATCCTGGAAGATCTACAACCAGTTCGTATCCGTTATTCATTTCCTTGATATCAGTTTTCATTACATGATTTGCTTTATGTCCATAAAGTTTCTTCTCTGCATCCTTCATTGCTCTGTCATCATAATAGAATGGGAAATCTCCAAAAAAGTCATCAAATAAATTTTCTCCAAAAATACTAGGCATTAACATAAGTCATATCTCCTTTTCTAATATATTTTATATATGTCAAATCTGTTCGCCAGATTTACTTTCCAAATCTATCTTTACAGGCTTTTTCAACCTTTTATCTTCAATCTTTTAGTGTAAGCTTTTATTTTTATATCTGTTTTTAATCTCTGGCTGACCCTTAACGGGTCAGTCAGAATATTTATTCATCAGCCCTCAATGGCAATTGTTTTCTTCTGTTCTACTGCTGGTTTTGCTTCTTTCTTTGGTACAAATAATGTGAGGATACCATGTTTGAATTCTGCTTTAATGTCTTCTTTCTCAACTTCTTTACCTACATAGAAGCTACGGCTACAGGCACCTGCGTAACGTTCCTTACGGATATAACGTCCTGTCTCTTTCTCCTGCTCATCTTTATCCAGGCCTTTCTCTGCACTGATAGTCAGATAACCATTCTCCAGGTCAGCCTTTACTTCATCTTTGGTAAATCCCGGAAGATCTACGACCAGTTCATAGCCTTTATCAGTTTCCTTGATATCGGTTTTCATTATATGGCTGGCTCTGCGTCCGTAAAGTTTCTTCTCTGTATCTTTCATTGCTCTGTCATCATAATAAAATGGAAAATCTCCAAAAAAGTCATCAAATAAATTTTCTCCAAAAATACTAGGCATCAACATAAGTCATCTCTCCTTTTCTATACCGTTCATCTGTATGTGATGGACTCTCAGTTATGCATCTTTACCTTGTTTCTTTGGAACTTAGGTTATCAGGAATCTCATAGAACTTATTTCTTTGTT
Organism: Blautia sp. 1001283B150304_161114_C9; assembly: GCF_015668165.1. Taxonomy (NCBI): domain Bacteria; kingdom Bacillati; phylum Bacillota; class Clostridia; order Lachnospirales; family Lachnospiraceae; genus Blautia; species Blautia sp. 1001283B150304_161114_C9. The sequence goes on from NZ_JADPGO010000012.1 coordinate 99,078, forward strand.
CTCTTTTTGTTCCCCTTCCTTTGTTCTAGTTGTAATATAACACTTATTATTAGCACTGTCAAGAGGTGAGTGCTAATTATTTTGTGAAGAATTTGTGAACCTGTGAATTTGTGAAATCTTCATTGTACACTTTTCCAATTTGTGTTACACTCCCATTCCAAGCTAATACAACGCCCCATGGAGGATCAGTCCACGGGGCATTCTAAAATGTTTGATGTTAACGCTATCATTTTCCCTTGAGATATCGTTTTAATAAGAACGTACAGAAATATGGAAATGTATAAATCCCGTCTTCTATTCCAATATTACTGTCTGCAAGTTTTATTCCCCAGTGAATATCTCTATAAGAATCACCGGATATCAATTGCCTCAATGACTTAGACCGGTTCCTGTTCGCCTTCACTTCTACCGGAACCAGCTCATCCTTTGTTCTTACAAAAAAATCTTCTTCCAAGGTAGCATTTTCTTTTTTATAGTAATATAGTCCAAGCCCCTGTTTCACAAACGCCTCTGCTACAAAATTTTCATATAAAGCACCTTTGTATACTCCAAGATTTTTATTCGCCCGAAGATCTTCTTGTGCTTCCTCATCTAATGAAGCAATCAGCAATCCTGTATCTGGATAATAGCTTTTGAATTTTGAGTCATCATAGTTTCCCTTTAATGGAAGCTCCGGATACTGCAGACAATAGCATACAGAAATCACACCTGCATCTTCGAGCCAGGTTATACATCCCATATATTCCCGACTTCTGGCTTTTTTATCTATTTTACTTAATTGGAATTTTTTATTTTCTTTTGCAAGCTGTACTGGTACGTTCCGATAGACGCTTACAATTTTAGTCCGATCCAGACCTTCAGCGTATTTTCTGATATCCTCTTCATAATCCATCTGGATCTGTCTCTGGATTTCCAGAGTATCTGTAAAAAGATTCTTTTCAATATATACTTTTACTACTGCAGGCATACCGCCAAGTACACAATATTCCAAAAACAATTTTTTATAGACTGATAATTCGGTTTCTGAAAATGGAGTTCCTGTCTGCATATGTTTCAAGATATCTTCAATGTGCTTCTCTGAGTATCCTTTCGCCCACAGAAATTCTTCAAAGTCCATCGAAAACATTTCATAATCTGTTTTATATCCCACACTGTTGCTATGAATTTTTCTGTAATTGATTCCAAGCAAGAAACCACTGCATATGACATCAAATCTTCCATCTATCCGGAAGGACTTCAAGGCAGTTGCAATATCCGGAAACTCCTGTAATTCATCAAAAATAATCACAGTGTCACCTGCTATAAATTTTTTTGATGTATCTATCAGAGAAATATTTTTCATAATATCTTCAACAGCATATCCGTCACTTAATATTGTTTTATATTTAGGTTCCAGAACAAAATTAATGCTTACAATATTACTGTAATTTTGTTCTGCAAAATGATTAATAGATTCCGTTTTTCCAATCTGCCTTGCACCTTTTATAATTAACGGAAGTCTTTCTTCATTTCTTTTCCACTCCAGCAGATACTCATCTATCTTTCTTTTTAAATACATAGAACCGCCTCCTTTCTTCAAAACTATCACGTTTTATGAGCCTTTATTCATAATATTTTCACGTTTTTAACTCAATTTCTCATCTTCGCACTACATCATAGACATTCCATCTCCACATACAGAAAAATGTCCCAGGTTAGCTACCAAGGACATTTTTCGTGTTTTTATACTTACAATATACAATTTTTTAGTCATACCGTTAGAGTTCACTTGAAACAATACTATTAACTCACCTCACGTAATAGCTTCAAATTCTCTTTATTTATCCTCTGAATGCAATGCTGCAAAATCTCCATTATAAAGTCGACTGTCTTTATACTTATAAAACGGTGCATGGAAAAAATGAACCTTTTCAACTTTTGCCTGTAATTCACCAGATAAAATCATTTCCCCACATGTCAGTGTTTCTTCTGCTTTTTCAATTGGAATCAGACAATGCCCACCGCCACAGATGTCAAATGAATCTTTTCTTGCAAAAATTCTTTTTCCAGCCTCATACCATTTCTTCAGTAAAGCCTCTCGATCCTTGGCCGGAGCACAGATCAGTTCCAAATCATTTACACTGTCACCGGAAAATAAAATTCTATCCGCTTCATCCAGAATACATACAGATCCAGCCGTATGTCCTGTCATCTCATATATAACCAGCTTTTTATCTCCAAGGTCAAAAATGTCCCCTTCTTTCATAAAACGAAACTCTGGTTTCTTATCATTTTTTAGTTCTTCCGCAATACTCAAGCTTCCAGGTGCAACAGCACCAGCACTTTCCATATTCTTTAAATATCTTTCTCGATCTTCTACCTTTATATTCAGCGCAGCCTGATAATCTCTTTCATTAATATAAGCCTCTATAAACTGACCACATCCGCCAGCATGGTCTACATGTCCATGAGTAATCAGCACAACATAGGGATTGTCTACCAAAGACTCTACCAGCCCCTTAAAATCACCGATTCCAGTTCCTGCATCAATTACTGCAGACATTTTACTACCCTTTACTACATACATGGCATTCAATCCACTCTCATCAACATGCCAAACACCTTTTTTTATTTCATTTACAGTCCAACACATATTTTCTATCTCCTTTTTCCGTATTAACCGTCACTATTCATCACAGCCAGTAAAACTTAACCTTTCACCGCTCCCTCAGTTACACCTTTAATAATGTGCTTCTGACAAAGAACATAAAAAATAATTACCGGAATAATTGCCATAACAAGCGCCGCAGAACCAAGATTCCATTTCTTTGTGTAAGCACCAAAGAACAGATAAGTCCGAAGAGGAAGAGTTTGCGTTCCACTTCGGTTGATTGTCAACGATGGGAGTAAATAATCATTCCAAAGAGACATAACATTCAAGATTGCAACGGTTACTGCAATTCCCTTAATCAGGGGCAACACAATTGTAAAGAATATTCTTGGCTGGCTGGCACCATCAATTGACGCAGCCTCTTCTAACTCTACCGGAACATTTTTCATAAATCCATGAAACAAAATGATCGACATAGAAGAACCAAATCCAAGATTTACAAGCATCAGTCCTGGCATATTAATCATATTTAATTTTCCCATTTCTGCCAGTAATGGAAGCATAACACACTGAAATGGAACAAGCACTGCAACAGAAAAAATGGTAAATATCAGTTTGCTTGTTTTTGTCTTATATCGTACCAGTACCCACGCTGCCATAGAACAGCAGATCACGTTTGCAACCGTTACCGTACAGGTTATGATCAGGGAATTTTTGATGGCATTCAGGTAATCCAGTTCTTTGAACGCTGAAATATAATTGTCCAAATTTAGTGTCTTAGGAAGCTGGAGAACACTAATATAAATTTCTTTTAAAGATTTAAATGAGTTAATAAACAATAATAAAATCGGGAAGATAAAAAATGCTGCCAGTATAATACAACACAAGATAATCACTGTTTTAGAGATTATTTTTTTCCTCTGCATTACATCTCCACCTCCTTAGATTTGGTAAACATCAGTTGGCTTACTGTAATAAGTGCAACTACAACAAGGAAGATAATTCCTTTTGCCTGTGCCATTCCATACATATTTCTTGAAAATGCTGTATTACAAATATCCATAGTAAGCATTTCTGTAGATTTCGCCGGGCCACCTCCAGTTAAAGTCAGATTCTGGTCATACAGTTTGAAACAATTTGTAAGAGTAAGGAAAAGTCCAATAGTAAAAGCAGGCATCATCAATGGAAGCTTAATTTTCCAGAAACACTGAAAAGAACTTGCACCATCAATTCTCGCAGACTCCAACAGATTTTCCGGAATATTCTGTATCTGTGCAATGTAGATCAGCATCATATATCCGCTCATCTGCCATACAACAAGAATAACCAAACCCCAAAAACCTGTAGACTTAGTAGAAAGCCAATCACAAAGCCAGTTAATTCCAAGAAGCTCTCCAATACTGTCAAATACATCACAAAAAATAAACTGCCATGCAAATCCTACCAGCACACCACCTACCAGATTAGGCATAAAGAAAATACTTCTAAATAGATTTTTTCCCTTTATATTCTGAGTTACCAACATAGCAGTTGCAAATGCAACCGCATTTACCGCTATCACTGTTATAATTACAAATTTAAAAGTAAAAACAAAAGCATTTTGAAAGTAAATATCATGAAATGCACTGATGTAATTGTCCAGAAAAACAAAATCACAATTTGAATGGAGTCCGTCCCAGTCTGTAAAAGAATAATAAATACCTGTTATTGTAGGAATTACAACAGCAATACAAAAAGTAATCAAACAGGGAGCAAGAAAAAGCCAGAATATTTTTTTCGATTTACGCATATCGTTTCCTCCATAAAAGGACAGCCAGAGTGTTTTCCGGCTGTCCTGAAACTTTTCTTTATCTCATTTCTGCCCAGTTTGCTTTTGCTTCTTCAACAACAGCATCCCACTCTTTTTCCCCGGCAATATAGCTCTGGATTCCAGCGCCTAATAAATCAGACCAACCATCTGGATAACCACCAAATACTAATGAGAACGTATTTCCTTCTTTTGCATATGGTTCACATGCAAGACTGATTACGTTTTCAGATGGAAAATCTGCAAAATTATCAAATGGAAGACTGATATTAGAAGTAATTAATGCTTTTCCTTCATCAGACATAAGCAGCCAATTTACAAAATCTTTTGCAGCAGCTTTTTTTGCATCATCTGAATTCTTGTTGACAACAAAATAGGAAGCAATACCATAACAGATATTATCTTCGTCCACTCCCTTTAAAGGCATTGGAAGAACGCCAATGTTCTCACGAAGTTCCGGATCAATTTCATCAATTACAGGAGCAACCCACTGTCCCATCTGAATAACAGCTGTTTTTCCAATACAGAAGGAACCGCCCATTGCACTATCATAATCAACTCCAACCAATGCTTCTGGTTTGTCTGCATCAGGAGAATATTTTACCATCAGATCAATGTAGTCCTTTAATGCATCTGCATATTTAAAATCAAGAGACTTCGCTTCATAAGTTTCAAATGCAGTTCCAAACTCTGCCTGAATTGCCGGATTTGCACCATGATTTGCAAGTACCCATGATTCTGCCGCCGGAAGTGAAACAACCGCTTCAAGATCTGGGAACTGATCTGCAAGTTCTCCTGCATCAATAGCATCCTGAACTTTGCCAAAAGCTGTATCAATATCATCGTAACTCTTTAATGTAGAACCATCAATTCCACAGGCCTCAAAAACAGCTTTGTTATACAGCAGACCATAGCACACTACACCTGATGGTGCACCAACTATTGCATCCCCAACTTTACAGTCACTGACATTGTTTTCATATATATGCTCCACCCATGGCTGGTCACTAAGATCTTCAATCATATCGCCAAATGTATCAAAATCTGATGCACCTTCCATAACCACAAGATCCGGTGCCTGACCACTTGAAATCTCAGCCTTTAATGTAGAACGCCAGTCTGTACCGCCGCCAACAAGTTCAAGATTAATTTTCACGTTCGGATGAACTTCATTGTAAGCAGCGATTTCCTTCTCATACAGTTCTTTTCCTTCTACAGAATAATTATAATATGTAATCTCGGCATCCTCAAGCTCTTGATATTCATAATCTCCGGATGACTTTCCTTCTGGTTACTGTTCAGAGGTTAGCTGGACATGAGAAAACCGATGGTGTAGACTAATAACAGTCAAAGCCATCGGTTTTCTT